>NZ_JBITDL010000012.1:0-230325 GCF_044454225.1 Streptomyces sp. NPDC051563 | reverse complement strand
CCCCCCCCCCCGCCCCCCCCCCCCCCCCCCCCCCCCCCCCCCCCCCCCCCCCCCCGCGCCGGGGCGCGCCCCCCCCCCCCCCCCCCCCCCCCCCGGCGCGGTGTCGTACGGAGCCGGACCTATTCGGGGGCGACCCGGCACGCGGACTCCGCCGTCGCGGCGGAGACCTGGGTCTCGGTCAGGCCGCTGACGCACTTCGCGTGGTCGCCGGTCAGGCCCACGTAGCAGGACATGCGGACGGAGTCCGGTGCCTCGCCGCCCTGGAGCTCGCGCTCGACCTGGTTGATGCACTGCGTGACGTCCGCCTGGGCGGACGGGGCCATGAGGGCCGTGCCGCCGCCCAGTGCGAGGGTCAGGCCGGTGAGGACGCCTGCGATGCGGGTCGACGTGCGCATGGGACGCACCTGCTCTCCGAGGTCGTCGCCGCCCCGGACCCTGATGGTCCGGAGCGCGGAAGTTCGGCGTCGAGCGGGTACTGGAGCGGCGTTCCGCAGGCTGAGGCGCCTGCCGTACCGGGCCGTACCGCCCGACCGGCCCCCCACCTTCGACGCTAGATCAGCCGCCCGCCGTGCGCACCCGGTGGAGTTGTGCCTGCCGTCGGCTCCGTGAGCGGCGGCCTGCAGGCGTGGAAGCGGCCGGAGCGGACGTGGCCGAAGGACGGCGGAAGCTGCGGGATCCCTTTGCCGGGAGCCAGGGTCAGGGCCCTTCCCTTGTAGCCGGTGCCGTTGTAGAGGGTGACGCACCGCCCGCTCGCCGCCCCGCCGCCGCCCGGCGACGGGTCGCCGTACCAGACCGATGCGGCGTCATTGAAGCCCACGTAGGCGGTCGTCTCGGGGAACCGCGGCATGGCCCGCGCCATGAGGCTCACCACACCCGTGTAGGACGGGCCGGTCCAGCCGCAGACCCACCCCGGGGTGCAGCGCCCGGGGGCCGCGTCACCGCCCGGACCGGCGTGGCCCGCGGGGGCGAGGGCGAAGCCCGACAGGAGGGCCAGGGCAAAGCCGGCGCACGCCGCGGCGCTCCGGCGGTGCGGGCAGGTCCCTCGGGGCGGGTCCTCGGTGTGCGTGGTCACGCTCGTCACCGCCGTTCAGCGATCCGGAAGGTGAGGCACGCACCGCAGTGGCCGCGGCCCGGTCTCCATCGCACCCCCCGGCCGCCTTGATCGCACTCCGGCACCGCCTGGGGCTTCCCCGCGACCCGAAGCCCCAGGTGAGCCACGGTGCGGGGACCGACGCGGTGCGCCGGCAACACGCCGAGGGGATACTGGGACCTGGGGCCAGCTGGTCCAGTCGGACCCGCTGGGGGCGGTCTGACGGCCGCCGACCCGAGGATCCATCGGCGATGGCTGTTTCCCGCCATCAACCGGAACCGGCCGCGGGGCATTTTCGTGATCGCCCCGACGTGAGCCCGTTCCTCCTGCATGCCCTCCGTGCGACCTGGAGGTCGCCGTGAACCTGACCGGAATGCACCGCCGCGCCGCCGCGGCCGCCTCGGCGGCCCTGATGGCCGGAGGCCTCCTGCTGGCGACGGGCGGCGCCGCGACCGCCTCCCCGGCAGCCGTCCCCGCGGACGTCAGCCCCGCCGAGCAACAGGCCATGCTCGTCGAGACCAACGGCATACGCCAACAGAACGGCCAACCGCCGCTGACCTGGGACCCGGGACTCGCCAGCCAGGCCCAGAGCTGGGCCGACGACCCGCAGTCCTCCGCCGGCAACCAGCTGAACCACAGCACGGCGAACGTCGCCGAGAACATGTCGAGCGTCGCACCCACCGGGGCTGTCGGACAGTGGGCGGCGGAGAAGGCCGCCTACGACGCCGCAGGTCCCGACTACGACACCGGCAGTGCCTCGTACCGGGATTGGGGCCACTACTACAACATGATCCAGCCCAACTACACCAAGATGGGCTGCGGCGCGATGAGCGGCGCGAACATCCCCGGTGGCTGGGTCACGGTGTGCCAGTACTCCTGAGACGGCGCCCACATCACCCGGACGGCGGAGCACCGGGGGCCGCGGGCGCCGTGCCGGGGCAGTCTGTCCGTAGGACCGCCACCACCGCACAGACGAGGACCGCGCCATGTCCCACAGCAGGCGTATCAGCATCATCGCGGGAACGGCAGCGCTGCTGCTGACGGCCACCGCCTGCTCGGGCCTGGGCCGGAGCACCGTGGGGATGCTCGAATTCCGCGGCCACGACTCGCCCGTCGAAGTGAGCTACAGCAACACCTCGGTCAAGGGCTGCCACAGGATCGCCCTGCCGAAGGGGGCGACCCACGTGGAGAACAACACCCTCGTGGACGTCGTCCTGTACCAGACGGAGGACTGCCGCAAGCTCGACCGGGGCGACGGCACCTACGTGGCCACGACCCTCTCGAACGTGACGGCCCCCGAGGCGCTGCCCTGGCGCAGCTTCACCGTCATCCACTGACGCCCGGCCGCCCGCCCGCCGGCGCCCGGCCGCCGTCCGGCCGGAGCGGCGGGCACGGCATGCTGGGACCGTGTCCTCTCCTTCCGCGCACCCCCAACCGACCGAATCCGCCGACCTGATGGTCGTGTGCGGAGACGACGGGCTCGCCCACCGGCTGGCCGCCGAACTCCGCGACGTGTACGAGGAGCGGGTGACGCTGGTCGTACCGGCCGCCCGCGAGGTGCGCCCCGGGACGACCGCCGGACAGGGCCGGACCCGCGCCCGGGCCGGGCGCGCCCTGCTGGAACGGTTCCCGGCCGCGCGCATCCGTACGGCCGCCGCGGACCGGCCCGGTCCGGGGGAGTCGCACGTACCGGACATGCGGGTGCTGGAGGCTCCCGTCCCCGACGAAGAGGCCCTCTCCGCCGCCGGGGTGGCCGGGGCGGCGGCGCTGGCACTCGTCTACGGGGACGACGAGACGAACGTACGGGCCGCCCTCGTGGCCCGGCGGCTGAACCCCAGGCTGCGGCTCGTCATCCGGCTCTACAACCGCAAACTCGGCCAGCACCTGGAGGAGTTGCTCGACCAGGCGGCGCTCGTCTCGGAGCCGGGGATCGACCTGCGGGGGCTCGACTCCGCCACGACCGTGCTCTCCGACGCCGATACGGCCGCCCCCGCACTCGTGGCGTCCGCCGTCGCCGGCACCAGCAAGGTCATCCAGGCCGACGGCCTGCTGCTGCGCGCGGTGGAACGCACACCTCCCGGCCCCGGCGAGGTGGCCGACCCGGGCCTGTGCACCCTGGCCCTGCTCTCCGCCACCGCCGTGGACCCGGCCGGCGCCGACGGATCGGAGCTCGGCGGGGACCGGGGCCCGCACCTGCTCCCGGACGCCCGGTCCGTGGCGGCCGCGACCGGCCGGGGGATCATCGCGCTGGAAGCCGTCTCCCACACCGCGGCCGCGCCCGAAGGGCGGCTCAACCAGGTCTCCCTGCCCGTCGGTTCGCTGTTCTCCCGCAGGCTCCGCTGGTCGCTGGCCGGGATCACGGCCGCCGTGGCCGCCCTCGCCGTCGCCTCCTCGCTGGTCACGGGTGACACCCCGCTGCACGCCGGCTACCTGACCCTGCTCGACGTCTTCGCGATCAACGACCCCGCGCTCGACCAGCCCCCCGAGCGGCAGCTCCTGCAGATCCTGGCCGGCTTCGTCGGGCTGCTCCTGCTGCCCGTCCTGGTCGCGGCCGCGCTCGAAGCACTGGGCGCCTTCCGTACCGCCACGGCCCTGCGCAGGCCGCCGCGCGGGCTCTCCGGCCACGTCGTGCTGCTCGGCCTCGGCAAGGTCGGCGCCCGGGTCCTCGCCCGGCTGCGCGAGCTGGGGATCCCCGTGGTGTGCGTGGAGTCCGATCCGCTGGCCCGCGGGATCGCCCTCGCCCGCCGTCTGCACGTGCCCGTCGTGGTCGGGGACGTCACCGACGAAGGGGTCCTGGAGGCCGCCCGGATCCACCGCGCCCACGCCCTGCTGGCGGTGACCAGCTCGGACACCACCAATCTGGAGGCCGCGCTCTACGCCCGCTCGGTGAAACCGGACGTACGGGTGGTGATGCGGCTGTACGACAACGAGTTCGCCACCGCCGTGTACCGGACCCTGCGCGAGGCACACCCCGCGGCCCTCACCCGCAGCCGCAGCGTCTCCCACCTGGCCGCGCCCGCGTTCGCCGGGGCGATGATGGGCCGCCAGGTGCTCGGCGCGATCCCGGTGGAGCGCAGGGTGCTGGTGTTCGCGGTCCTGGAGGTGGCGGGCCATCCCCAGCTGGAGGGCCGCACCATCGCGGAGTCGTTCCGGCCGGGCGCCTGGCGGGTCGTCGCCCTGGACACCGCCGCCCCGGCGGACCGCCGCCCCGGCCTCGCCACCGAACCGGGCTACGACACGGCCCGGCGGCCCGCCCTGGTCTGGGACCTGCGCCCCGGCCGGGTCCTGCGGCCCGTGGACCGCGTGGTCGTGGCCGCCACTCGGCGCGGACTGGCGGAACTGCTCGGCCGAGGGCAGGCCCGTACGGCCGGGCCCGCGGACACCGGAGCGGGTCAGCCCGGCTGATCCGGCGGCAGGACGTGGTGCGTGCCGTGCCCGGCGGCGTCCACGTGCACCACGTGGCTGCCCACCCGCACCGTCTCGGTGCCCGCGGCGAGCCAACAGCCGGCGGGGCCCTGGGAAGCGGGCAGCGGGGACCACACCTCCAGGAAGGTGCTGCCGTCGAGGTTGGTGCCCGTTTCGATCAGGCGCTCGCCGTCGGGGCGCAGGATTGCGACGTCGTGGCCGGGGGCGCCGACGTCGTGGTGGAAGGTGATCTCCCGGCCGTCGTACGAGGTGGTTCCGGCGAACCCGCGGCTGTCCGCGTACAGGCTGCCGGTCTGGAGCCACACGACGTGCTCCGTTTCCCGGAGCGGGCCCCCGTCGCGGCTGATGCCGTCGCGGAGCCAGGCGCCGTGGAGGGGCGCGTTCACGGCCGGGTCCGGGGCCGGGGCCTCAGGCACGGTCGCCGAGGACGCGGGCGGGCTTCGCCCGTGCGGTGGTGCGGGTCTCCATGGCCCCCAAGGTAACGGCCGCAAGGGGGCTCCGGGGCATCAGGACACCGGTCACAGGCGCCCTGATGCCCCGGGGCTCAGCCGGCCTCGGACGCGAGTGCGGCGAGCAGCTCGCGTTCGCGTTCGGGGTCGAGGCCCGCGCGCCTGGTCCGGGTCAGGCCCCGTGCGCGCTCCCAGCCCAGGGTGTCGGCCAGCAGCTCGGCCCGCGGACGCTGGTGCAGGCCCGCCGCGCGCGCCGCGGCCCCGCTCCGTGCCGCCCAGCCTTCCCAGCCCTCCTCCGCCACCCACATCGGCAGCGAACCGGGCCCCATGTACTCGGCCACGCCCTGGGCGAGCAGCCAGGCGGAGCCGGCGGGGACCAGCGGACCGGTGTGCCCGCCGGCCGCGCGGGACAGCTCGATCCACCGGGCGAGCGGGACCACCGGGCCGACGGCGTCGTAGGTCCCGGTGGTGCCCTTGGCCGCGCAGTCGAGGAGCCAGTGGGCGAGGTCCCGTACGTCGATGGCCTGGGTGGCGAGGTCCGGTTCGTCGGGGACGAGCATCGGCCCCAGCGGATCGGCCGCTGCGCGGGCCGCCCAGTAGCCGGAGCGGTCGCTGTGATCGCCCGGGCCGCCGATCAGGCCGGCCCGGGCGATGAGGAGCCGGTCGCCGACGGCGGCCGTGGAGGCCTGCTCGCAGGCGACCTTGGCCTCGCCGTACTCCGCGCGGTCGACTTCGTCCGCTTCGGCCGCGGCCAGCAGGGGCGTGGACTCGTCGGCGTCGAGGGCGGCGTGGGACGCGTAGGCGCTGACGGAGGAGACGTAGGTCCAGTGCCCCGTCCGGCCGGCGAGCGCAGTCAGCGCCCCGCGGACGAACCCCGGCTGCCAGGACACCTCGAAGACCGCGTCCCACGTGCGGTCCAGGAGCGGTCCGTACGCCGCGGGATCGCGCCGGTCGGCCGCCACCAGTGCGGCCCCGTCCGCGACGGCGCCGCTCTCACCGCGCGCGAGGCACGTCACCCGGTGGCCCCGCTCGATCGCCTGCCGGGACAGTTCCCTGCCCAGCCATGCCGTGCCGCCCAGAACAAGTATCTCCATCGCGCCAGCCAAACACGGCTCGCGCCGGATGCCGAGGCCGGTTCGCCGAGAGCGGATGATCAGTCCGGCCGCCGTGTCCGCCCGGTCCGCGTCCGCCCCGTGGCCCGGCCGGGCCTCCAGGGGCGCGGTGACCTACGATCTTGCTGCCCCGGCCGGGCCCGCCGCAGGGGCGGCCGGTACTGAGAACAAGGACTGACATGGACAACGGCTTCCAGGGCGTCCCGCCCACCACGCTCGCCGACTTCCTCGGCCGCGAGCAGGTCATGGACATCGGCATCCGCCCGCTGTGGGACGCGCCGCGCATCGCGGGACCCGCCTACACGGTGCGGTGCGAGCCCGGGGACAACCTGATGCTGCACGCGGCCATCTACCGCGCCGAGCCCGGCTCGGTCATCGTCGTCGAGTCGGGCGACCTGGACTACGCACTGGCCGGCGGCAACGTGTGCGCCGTGGCCCAGCGCCGGGGCATCGCCGGCTTCGTGCTCGACGGGCTCCTCCGCGACCTCGGGGAGGTGCGCGCAGCGGGCTTCCCCGTCTTCGCCCGCGGTGTCATCCCCGTCCCGGGCGGCAAGAAGAAGCTCGGCTCGCTCGGCGGGGCCGTGCGGGTCGGCGGAGTGAGCGTGCACCCCGGTGACATCGTGGTCGCCGACGAGGAAGGCATCGTGGTCACCCCGGCCGCCCGGCAGGAGGAGATCCTGCGGGGCGCCCGGGCGAAGCTGGCCAAGGAGGCCGAGGAGTCCCTCGATGCCTGGGAGGAGCAGCACCGGGGCCGGATCGAGGAGGCGCTGGGCGCCCTGGGCTTCACCGGCTGACCTCTTCGCGACCCCGGCCGGACCGGCGGATCAGGCCATCCAGAAGAACACCGCCGTCATCCGCTTGTCCTCCAGGGTGTGGCCCCAGTAGCGGGTGGCGGTGTGGATCAGGTTGGCGGAGTAGAGCAGCAACCGGTTGGCCCGGTGGGGGACCCGCAGGTCCTCGACGAAGGAGTCCGGTGCGACGAACCGGGTGCCGAGCGCGTCGACCAGGTTGTTGTGCGGGGCCGCCACCTGGTTGCCGCCGAGGGAGCCGCCCGGCAGGCTCTGCCGGTAGAAGCTGGTGCCGCAGTCCTTCGGGACCGCGGGGTTGAGGTAGAGGACGGCGGCGTACCGGCACAGGGTGCGCGAATCGGTGTGGGGCCGCGGCTCGCACTCGCCTTCGCCGACGACCTGCACGCAGTTGTGGTTGAACGTGCCGCCCCCGGCGGGCTCCTGGGCCCAGATCCGCGGGGCTCCGGTCGCCCTGCGCACCAGCCGCTCCACGTGCGCGAGTTCGTCCGGCTCCAGGGCCGGCATGGAGCGCAGGCCCGGCCAGGCCTCGGGTTTGTGGGGGTACCCCTCGGTCCAGTCGTCCCGGGCGAGCAGCCGCTCGCGTACGGCGGCCGGATCGGGCAGTACGTCGTCCAGTTCCCAGAAGTCGCGTCCGCGGGTCGGCTTCCGGTAGGGCAGGACGGGCAGGGGCGGGGGGCGTAGGGGCATGCGAGGGACGGTAGTTGGCCCTCCCCGGCCCGCTCGCCACCGAAGTGGTCAACCTTGCGTCAAGTGTTCGCCATGCGGAGCGGCCGGCCCGCCGAGCGGTGGCCCGGTGGGCCGGCCCACGGTTCTAACGCTCCCCGGCGCCGCCACTCCCCGGGGTGCTCTGCAGCACCTCGCGCAGCCGGGCGACGAGGGCGGAGGCGCTTTCCGGATCCTCCCCGGCGCCCTCGGCGAGGGAATCACCGCCCGAGAGCTCCTCGAGGTTGTCGGAGAGGGCGTCGGCGTAGGCCTGTTCCTTCTCCACCATGCCGCCGGGCTGGCGCAGCCCGATGGTGACCTCGATGGCCTTGCCGATCAGTGCGGTCATCACGAAGGAGAACAGGCCGAGCACCACCGTGGCGGTGAGCTGCTTGCTCAGCAGGTCCCAAGAGCCTCCGTAGAAGAGGCCCTTGTGGCCCGTCAGCGTCCCGGTCGCGCAGAGGCCGGCCATGACCATGCCGACGATGCCGCCCCAGCCGTGGATGCCCACCACGTCGAGGGTGTCGTCCACGCCCAGCCGGTACTTCCAGCTGATGGCGAACGCGCAGGTCAGCCCGGCGAGGAAGCCGATGACGGTGGCCCATACCGGGCTCACCCCGCCGGCCAGCGGGGTCATGGCGACCAGTCCGGTGACGGCGCCCATGCACATGTCGAGCAGGCCCACCTGCCGGGTGCGCCACCAACTGGTCACCGCCCAGCCGGCCATCGCCGCGCCCGCCGCGAGCTGGCTGTTGAGGAAGGCCATCGCGGCCCCGCCCGGGGTCTCCAGGGAGGAGCCGGTGTTGAAGCCGAACCAGCCGAACCACATGAGGGACAGGCCGATGACCACGAGCGGCAGGTTGTGCGGCCGGATGCCCTGGCGGTCGAAGTCGGCCCGCTTGCCCGCGACGATGGCGAGGGCGAGTCCGGCGGCTCCGGATCCGATCTCCACGACCGTGCCGCCGGAGAAGTCGACGGCGCCGAGCTGCTTGGCGACCCAGCCGGCCGGGTCGAACACCCAGTGGGCCATGGGGATGTAGACCAGCAGGGTCCAGGCGATGACGAAGGCGATCCAGCCGCCCATCTTCGCGCGCCCCGCGATGGACCCGGCGATCAGGGCCACGGTGACCACCGCGAAGGACAGGTGGAAGACCACGAAGGTGACCGTGGGCACGGAGCCGGTCAGCGACCTGTTGTCGATCCCGCGCAGGAAGGCGTGGTCGAGCGTGCCGATCACCCCGAGTCCGCCGGCATCGGGGCCGAAGGCCAGGGAGTACCCGATGGCGAACCAGAGCACGGTGACGATCACCATGCAGAAGAAGATCATCTTGAGCATGGCGACGATCTGGCCGGTGCGGACCATGCCGCCGTAGAAGAAGGCCACTCCGGGAGCCATCAGCAGCACCAGGGCCGTGGCCATCATCAGCCAGGACGCGTTGCCGGAGTCGGCGGCGGAGGGTGCGGCCGAGACCACGGAGACGGCTGCGGCAATCATGTGCGCGGTCACTTGTCACGCTCTCGTCGGTCCAGTACGGATACGATCTCGGCGAGCAGCGCGGCGTCCTGCTGCTCCGCCTCCTCCTTGGCGGCGCCCACCGCGGCGGGCTCGCGGGGCGCGGCCGCTGCTCCGCCGATCCGGTCGCGGATCTCGTCCAGGGTCGCGTTGTCGTAGGCGACCTCCTCGTCCCGGCCGGGTACGTTCTCGTACTCCTCCGAGGCGCGGAAGCCGACGGCCTTGTCGATCGCCTTGGCGATGAGCCAGGTCATGACGAAGGCGAAGGAGCCGACCGCCAGGACGCCGACGGCCTGACGCCAGAGCTGGTCCGGGCCGCCCCCGTAGAAGAGGCCCTTCTTGCCGCTCATCGCGGCCGTGGCGAAGAAGCCGATGGAGAGCACGCCGACGATCCCGCCCCAGCCGTGCACGCCGACCACGTCGAGGGTGTCGTCGACGCCGATCTTGAACTTCATGTTGATGGCGAAGCAGCAGACCACACCGGCGGTGAAGCCGATGATCAGCGCGCCGAGCGGCGAGACCTCGCCGCAGGCCGGGGTGATGGCCACCATGCCCGCGACCGCGGCCGAGGCCACACCGAGCATCTCCACGTGGCCCAGGCGCCACTTCTCGATGATCGGCCAGCCGATCATCGCGCCCGCGGCGGCCAGTTGCGTGTTGAAGAAGGTGGTCGGTGCGCTGCCCTCGACCTGGAGCGCGGAGCCCGCGTTGAAACCGAACCAGCCGAACCACAGCAGCGCCAGCCCGATGATGACCAGGGGCAGGTTGTGCGGGCGGATCGTCTCGCGCTCGAAGTCCTTGCGCTTGCGCAGCACGATGGCCACCGCGAGCCCCGAGGCGCCCGAGCTGAGCTCGACCGGCAGACCGCCGGCGTAGTCGAGCGCGCCCAGCGACTTCTGGATCCAGCCGTCGGAGGCGAACACCCAGTGCGCGGTGGGCACGTAGACCAGCATCGTCCAGGCGACGACGAAGACCAGCCAGCCCTTCATGGTGGCGCGGCCCGCGATCGAGCCGCTGATCAGCGCCACCGTGATGATCGCGAAGGACATCTGGAAGCAGGCGAAGATCACGGTCGGGATGGAGCCGTGCAGGGAGTCCATCCCGATGCCGCGGAAGAAGGCGTAGTCGAGATTGCCGATCATGCCGCCGCCGGAGTCCTTGCCGAAGGCGAGGGAGTAACCGACCGCGACCCACAGGATGGTCACCAGCGACAGGCAGGCGAAGCTCATCTTGAGCATCACCAGCACGTGCTTGGTCTTGACCATGCCTCCGTAGAAGAAGGCGAGGCCGGGGGTCATCAGCAGCACCATGGCGGTGCTCGCCATCATCCAGGCGGTATTACCCGTATCGTAGCCACTGGGCATCTGGTGGAGCTCTCTCTGGTCGTGAACAGGCAGGGGAGGAAGCGGAGTTCAGGTCTTGCGCAGGTCCGGGGCCGGTACGCCGATCAGCCTGCGCCGCACCGCGTCCCAGACGGCCCCGAGCGCCCGGGTCACGGCCTCGGTGTGCTCCCCGAGGACCCGCACCCAGGCCCCGCAGTCCTGCGGCAGCACGCTGACCCCGTACGGGAGCCCGCCGGCGGCCAGGGTCGCGTGCATCAGGTCGGCGAGCTCGCGGGCGGGGGCGAGCGGGCTGACTGCGAAGAAGCAGGCCATCACGGAACGGCCCGCCAGTACGGCGGGTCCGTCGACGGAGCCGCCGTCACGCCCCGGGATTCGGCCCGGCTCCAGCCGTACGGTGTCCAGTGCCACCAACTCGCCGCCCGGCCTGCGTAGTTCGAAGTCGGAGGCGAAGACCTGGTAGGCGTTGCGTTCCCCGTGCGCCAGCCGGCCGGTCAGCACGGTCTCGCTCACCAGCACGGTGGCCGTGGGGTCGGCGGTGATCACCGTGCGCTGGTAGAAGCGGGAGTCGACGTAGGGGATGACCGGATCCGGCAGGTACTCGACGTACGCGTCCGCCCCGGCGGTCAGGAAGGTCTGGGCGACGGCGTAGTCGTGCTCCATCCGGTAGACCTTGGTGGCCGCCTGCGTGGTGACGTGCCCTGCGGTGCCGGGCCCGAAGGACAGGTCGGTGCGCAGCCGGTCGGCCTGGATGACCCCGCCGCCCGTGGACATCAGGAAGGTGACGGGCAGGTCGGGGCGGTACGGGTCGAAGTAGAGCGGCCGCATGATCTGGAGCGGGGACTTCTGGTAGTGCCGCACCAGCTCCGTGCGGCCGCCGACCCGCTCGAAGCCCAGCTCCAGCAGCCCCACCTTGCCGGGGCGCCCGACACCGAGGGTGTCGGGCACCGAGGAGTGCCGCAGGACCTCCAGGGGGACGCGCGGCGGTTCGTAGTGCGCGGCCTCCAGGCGGGCGGGCGGGAGGAGGGCGCGGGGTGGAGTGTGGGGCGGGTCCGCCACGACGCTCACGCCGGGACCCGGCGGAAGGACTCGATGAAGGTGGCCACGTCCTCCAGGCCCTGCCCGGTCAGGCAGTTGGTCAGGACGACCGGGCGCCCCTCGCGCACGCGGTGCGCGTCGGCCTCCATCACCCCGATGTCGCAGCGGACGTACTGGGCGATGTCGATCTTGTTGATCACGAGCAGGTCGGACTCGGTGATGCCCGGCCCGCGCTTGCGGGGCATCTTCTCGCCCTCGGCGGTGTCCAGGACGAAGAGGAAGAGGTCCACCAGGACCGGGCTGAACGTGAGGGTGAGGTTGTCGCCGCCCGACTCGTAGAGCAGGGTGTCGACATCGGGGAACCGTTCCAGCATCTCGGCGCCCGCGGCCAGGTTCATCGTCGGGTCGTCGCGCACGGCGGTGTGCGGGCACGCACCGGTCTCCACGCCCACGACGCGCTCGGGGTCGAGCACCCCGGCCAGGGTGCGGCGGACCTGGCGGGCGTCCTCCTGGGTGTAGATGTCGTTCGTGATCACGGCGGGCCGGTGGCCGCGTGCGATGAGCACGGGAACCAGGGCCTCGATCAGCGCCGTCTTCCCGGAGCCGACGGGGCCGCCGACGCCGACGCGCAGGACGTTGTCCTCGGTCATCAAAGTCACACACCTTAGGGATAGGACGGTCTGGTGAAAGGGGTCGGAGAACGAAGGAAGGCGAATGCGGCGGATCAGGTCGCGAACAGCCGTGCCTCGGCCCGTTCGTGACGGCCCGACATCACGTCCGCCATCGGAACGCACCCGCCCAGATCGGCGAGTTCACGACGCAGGGCCGCCCCCGCCACCTCCTCGATGACGGGCGCGATCCCGCGCAGCACCACCTGGGCCTTGCGGTGGTCCGTGAGCCGCAGCCGCAGCGCGGCCCCGGTGAAGCTGGCCGAGTAGGCGAACAGATCGCTCACGACGGCCTGTTCGGCCGGTACGCCGGCGGCCGCGTACGCGACCCCGGCGGCCACGGCCTGCGAACCGGGGGCCCGCCTGGCCGCCACGAGCTCCGCGTACCGCTCCAGCGCCTCGCCGCCGATGCACTCGCGGGCGAGGTCCAGCAGCTGGCGGCCGGTACGGGTGGCGGCGCGGCGCAGCCCCTCGTTCAGCTTGGCCGCGTTCAGCCGCCGGTCGGTCTCGGCCAGCGCCTCCCAGTCACCGGCCAGCGCTGCCCGGTGGGCCAGCGCCAGCGCGGTGGCGTCGGAAGGCCCCACCGCATGCCGCAGCAGGTCGGCCAGCAGCCCGGGTACGCCCTCGGGGGTCACGGCCTTGGCCTGGGCGTAGCCCTCCAGGCCGTGCGAGAGGGTGTAGAAGCCGCTGGGGAAGGCCGAGTCGGTGAGCTGGAGGCTGACCAGCAGGGCCTGTACGGGCGTCACGGCCGCGGGGCCGGCCGCGGCGGGGTCGGCGGCCCTGCTCATGCCAGGTAGAACAGGTGGTTCAGGGGCAGTTCGCGGGCCGGCTCGATGGTGGCGGGCACCCCGTCGAGGGTGACCTTGTAGGTCTCCGGGTCGACCGTGATGACCGGCAGGGCGTCGTTGCGGACCATGTGCTGCTTGCCGACGGTGCGGCAGTGCCTGACCGGCAGGACCCTGCTGTCCAGGCCCAGCTTCTGCGGCACGCCGAGGTCGATCGCGGCCTGCGACATGAAGGAGACCCGGGTGGCCTGCTTGGCCTTGCCGTAGGCACCGAACATCGGCCGGTAGTACACCGGTTGCGGGGTCGGCAGGGAGGCGTTCGGGTCGCCCATGAGCGCCCAGTTGATCAGTCCGCCCTTGATGACCATCTTCGGCTTGGCGGCGAAGGAGCCGATCGGCCACAGCACGACGTCGGCGAGCTTGCCCGTCTCCAGGGAGCCGATGTGCTCGGCGGTGCCCGAGGCGATCGCCGGGTTGATGGTGATCTTGGCGAGGTAGCGCAGCGCGCGGAAGTTGTCGTTGCGCTCGGTGTCGCCGTCGAGCTTGCCGCGCTGGTCCTTGCAGTGGTGCGCGGTCTGGAAGGCGCGGGTCCAGGACTCGCCGATGCGGCCCATGGCCTGGGAGTCGGAGGAGAAGATCGAGATGACCCCCTCGTCGTGCAGCACGGTCTCGGCGGCGATGGTCTCGGCGCGCACGCGCGAGTCCGCGAAGGAGACGTCCTCGGGGATGTCGTGCGACAGGTGGTGACAGACCATCACCATGTCGAGGAGCTCGTCGACCGAGTTCACCGTGTACGGCAGCGTCGGGTTGGTCGAGGACGGCAGGACGTTGGGCTCGCCGGCCACCCGCATGATGTCGGGGGCGTGGCCGCCGCCCGCGCCCTCGGTGTGGAAGGTGTGGATGGTGCGCCCGTCGATGGCGGAACGGGTGTCCTCGAAGAAGCCGGACTCGTTCAGGGTGTCCGTGTGCACCGCGACCTGGACGTCGTAGGCGTCGGCCACGTCGAGGGCCTTGCTCAGCGCGGCCGGTGTGGTGCCCCAGTCCTCGTGCACCTTCAGGCCGCAGACCCCCGCCTCGACCTGCTCGATCAGCGCTTCCGGCAGCGAGCCGTTGCCCTTGCCCAGCAGGCCGACGTTGACCGGCAGGTCCTCGGACGCCTGGTACATGCGGCCGATGTTCCACGGCCCCGGGGTGCAGGTGGTGCCGTTGGTGCCGTCGGAGGGGCCGGTGCCGCCGCCGATGAGGGTGGTGATGCCGTTGGACAGGCCGTGCTCGGCCTGCTGCGGGGCGATGAAGTGGATGTGCGTGTCGATGCCGCCGGCCGTGGCGATCATGTGCTCACCGGAGATCACCTCGGTGCCGGGCCCGATCACCAGCTTGGGGTGCACCCCGGACTGGGTGTGCGGGTTGCCGGCCTTGCCCAGACCCGCGATGAACCCGTCCTTGATGCCGAGGTCGCCCTTGACCACACCCAGGATCGCGTCCATGACCACCACGTTCGTGATGACCAGGTCCAGGGCCCCCTGCAGGTTGGTGGCCTGCGGGTCCTGAGCCATGCCGTCGCGGATGCCCTTGCCGCCGCCGTAGACGGCCTCGTCGCCGTAGTGGCCCTCGTTGTGGTCCTTCTCGACCTCGATGACCAGGTTCGTGTCCGCCAGGTGGAAGCGGTCGCCGACGGTCGGCCCGAACAGGTCGGTGTACTGCTTGCGGCTCAGGACAGCCATCGCTACTTGTCGCCCTTCTTGGAGGTCTTGGACTTCTTGGCGGTCGCGGTCTTGGCGGGTGACTTGGCTGCGGGCTTCGCCGCGGGCTTCGCAGCCGGCTTCGCGGCCGGCTTCGCGGCGCGCTCGGCGGCGGGCTTCGGCGCCGCCTCCACCGCCGGCGAAGCCGCCTGCGCGGCCGCGGCCTGCTGGGCCGACTCCGCCCGGGCCCCCAGGAAACCGAGCTCGACCGCCCGGTTCATCGCGCGGACGCGGGTGTCGGTGGAGCCCAGGCCGCCGTTGACGAGGGAGCTGAAACCGATCAGCCGGCCGTGGCCGCTGTACGCGGTGAGTTCCACCTCGCGGGTGTCGCCCGGCTCGAAGCGGACGCCGGTGCCGGCGGGGAGGTCGAGGTGCATGCCGTAGGCGGCGTTGCGGTCGAAGTCGAGGGCCCGGTTCACCTCGAAGAAGTGGTAGTGCGAGCCGACCTGGACGGCACGGTCACCGGTGTTGGAGACGGTGACCTTGGCCTTGCGGCGGCCTGCGTTGATCTCTACGGTGCCTTCGCCGTAAAGGTATGTGGCGCCACCTGACATGGTGGTACTTCCCTTCCTTCGGATCAGTGGGGGGAATGGCCGTGCGGGTGGCCGTGACCCTGGCCGTGCGCGTGCCGGTGGCCCTCGCCGTGGGCGTGCGCATGCGTGTGGTGCGGCTCCGTGTCGGGTGCGTCCGGACCCGCGTGGTGGTGGTCGCCGCCCGGACCGTGGGAGTGCGCGTACCCGTGCCCGTGTTCGGCGTCGAGGCCCTCGGTCACCCCGTCCTGCCCGTGGGCCAGCCGGTGCAGCGCCTCCTGCGTGCGGGCCCGTACGACCTGGGAGACCGCCGCGTCGGACAACAGCGGACCGGTGTCCAGGACCCCGGCCGGGAGCACGGCGATCGGGGCGAACGCGGCCCGTACCGCGGCGATGTGCCCGGCGCCGAGACGGCGGCAGCGCTCCGCGCCCTCCGCCAGGTCCGGGTCACCGCCGTCGAAGGCCACCTCGACCCAGCGGTGGTGCCCGTACTGGCGCACCAGCCGGGCCACCCGGAACAGGTCGGCGTCCTCGAAGGGACCCGCGGCGGGAGCGGTGACCAGAACGGCCGAGGTGTCGGGCGCCTCGCGGACCGCCTTGAGGGCAGCGGTACGGAGCCACGCGGTCAGGTGGTCCACGGTGGCGAAGGGAGGCGCCAGCACGAGCCGCCCGGGCTCCTCCTCCCGGCTCAGCCAGCGCAGGGCGCGGGCACAGTCGGCGATCAGCCCGGGGTCGCGCCCCAGCGTCATCGGGACCACGCACACCGGCTCGGGCGAGGCGGCGAGCGCCGCGCGCACGGCTTCGGCCAGCGGCCGTCCGGGAGGCACGGCGCCCACCGCGGCGCCGCCCTCGTGACCGCCGGCCAGCACGACGGAGACGGCCGGCTCCGTTGCCCGGCCCGGCCGTTCGGTTGCGATCGCCGCCACCGCTCAGGCGCCGACGGGGTCGTGGCAGGAGACGAGCTTGGTTCCGTCCACGAAGGCCGCCTCGACCTGGAGCAGCGGAAGCATCTCCCGTACGCCCTTCATGACGTCGGCGGCGGAGACGATCTGCTTGCCGAGCTCCATGCACTCGGCGACGGTCCTGCCGTCGCGGGCGCCTTCGAGGATGCCCTCGCTGATCAGGGCGCAGGCCTCGCTGTAGTTGAGCTTGACGCCCCGGTCCCGCCGCTTGCGCGCCAGGTCCGCGACGACGTAGATCCAGAGCTTGTCCATCTCACGGGGAGCGAGATTCATCGGTCACTCACTTTCGGCTCTCAAGGTGGTTCAGGTGCTGCTGCCGGTGCTGCCGGTGCTGCCTCTGCTGCCGCTGCCGTCGGGGCGGCTTCGGCCGGGGTGCTGTCAGGTCCGCTGCAGCCGGGGGATCTGGGGGACGGCGGCGACGAAGACGACCGTGGTCAGGACGAACGGCCAGGTGAAGGTGTGGCCGCCGAACGGGGTGAAGAAGGCGGTCATCGCGGCCGTGAGCCCGGTCGCCGCCGCGGCCCCCAGGACGGCGAACGCGAAGCTCCAGTTCGACCGGACGAGGAAGACGCCGCACAGGGCCATCGCGACGAGCACGCTGCTGTAGCCCATCAGCCCCTGGGACACGCCTTCCGACGGCGAACCCATCGCCCAGGCGACGAAGATGGCCGTGACGCTGCCGACGCAGGCCATGACCCCGGCCACCCGGCTGGCCACGAAGATGCCGGCGAGGAAGATCAGGCCGACGTACCACTGCGGCATGAAGAAGATCTGGCCGACGTTGGCGAAGAAGGCGCGCCAGAGCTGGCCCCAGTCCAGCTGGGTGGTCCCGGCGGCCGAAGCGGGCAGCGCCGCCAGATCGGGGCCGGTGTGCCACACCCGGGAGAAGCTGGGCGCCGCGATGGTCATGACGCTCGCGATGATGCAGAACGGCGCGGTGAACGTGGGGATGTTCCAGGTGCCCAGGATCGTGGCCAGCGCCGAGGTGACGACCACCACGGTGACGCTGCCGCCGATCGCGAGCAGCAGGGTGGACAGGTGGTCCCAGCCGAGGAAGACGGCGAACCCGAGCGAAACGAGGGTGCCGTTGAAACCGCGCAGACCGGCCGAGACGATCTCCCGGTCGATGCGGAACGCGTAGGCGGTGGCGGTGCCGACCACCGCGCCGAGGAGCCCGTAGAGGGCGTACTGCCAGCCGGCCGCGGCGAGCGCGGCGAGGAAGAAGATGCCCGTGAACGCACTCGGCATGAAATCGACCTGGGCGACGCCACGCAGGACTTCCTGGATGAAGCTCGCGGGTTGAGCGGGAGCCTGGCGTGCGGCGGGCTCCGTTGCCACGGCCTGCATTTCATTCTCCAATGTGCAAAAAGAGAGGGCCCTGAAGGGCCCGTGAATCGGCGGTGCGTTGACGAAGACAGTACCGGTGCGCCGGATCAATTCCGCCTGAGCGCGGGCGTGTCGGGGTAGCGGGACAATGCGGCCGGGATGCCGTAAATGTTTTCGTCATTCCCGTTCCCGCGAGCGGAAATAGGATCGGAATATCGCATGTCCCAGGGCCGGGGGAGGGGCCGTTCGCCGCGCCCGGAAGGGTCATCGACGCCGCCGCGAGGGCGCGCCGCGGCGGCCCGGACCGGTGCGGTGGTGTCCCGTGGCGGAGTGCGATTCCTCGCGGGTGCCCGATGGTGGGCGGAGCTGTCTCCGGCCGCCGGCGCCGCCGTCATGGCGGCCGGGATCATCTCGGCCGGCCTGCACCTGATCGGCAGGGACGGGCTGTCGATCGCCGCGCTGGCCTTCTCCGCCGCGCTGTGGCTCGTACTCGCCGCCGACTTCACGGCCCGGCTCCTCGGCGACCGGCGCCGGTTCCGCGCCGAGGCCGACACCCCGGCGGCCCTCACCGCCGTGGCCGCCACGGCGGTGCTCGGCACCCGGCTCTCCCTCCTCGGCTGGCAGGCCGTCGCCCTCGGCCTGCTGGTGCTGGCCGCCGCGCTCTGGCCGGGACTGCTGGTCGCCGTACTGCGGCACTGGGGCTACCGGATGCCCGGTGCGGCGTTCCTCGTCTGCGTGGCCACCCAGGGGCTCGCCGTCCTGGCGGCCACCCTGGCCGCCCGCACCGGCCACGACTGGCTCGGCCGGGCCGCGCTGGCCGCCTTCTGCCTGGGAGTCCTGCTCTACGCCGAGGCGCTCGTACGCTTCGACTTCCGCCAGGTGGTCTCGGGCGCGGGCGACCACTGGGTGGCCGGCGGGGCGCTCTCCATCACCGCCCTCGCCGGAGCCGGGCTCACCGCCTCACCGCTGTGGACGGGCTGGGTGCACGCGGGGCTGCGCACCGTCACCCTGGCGTCCCTCGGCCTCTCCCTGGCCTGGTACGCCGTGCTCCTCGCCGCGGAGGCGCTCCGGCCGCGCACCCGCTACGACATCCGCCGCTGGTCGAGCGTCTTTCCGCTCGGCATGACGGCGACCGCCTGCCTCGCGGCGGCCGCCCCGACCGGCGTGGGGTGGCTGAGGCCCCTCGGCACGGTGCTGCTCTGGGTGGCGGTCGGGGCGTGGGTGCTGACCTCGGTCGCACTCCTCGCGGAACGGGGAGGGGACCGTCCGGGAAAGTGAGCGGCGGATCGGAATGCGGGACCGGATCAAAGGTGCGGCGGCGTCGCAGCCGGGAAAGCGCCGCCGAAAGGGCGCTGTCGAAAGGACGCTGCCTCTACGGTGTCGCCGAAACGGCTGAGCGGAAACGGCTGAGCGGAAACGGCTGAGTGGAAACGCCGGAGCCGAAACGCCGAAGGGTACGGTGCCGGGAATCCGGTGGCGGGAACTTCCGCCGTCGGAAGGCCGTCGTCTCTTCGTACGGCCGTCGCCCGGAATTCCGCGGAGCGGGCGGACGGAAAGGGATACGGGCACGGCCGGCCGTACCGGAGGCGGGTCCGCGCTTCACGGCCGGCGCGCGGTGCCGTCCCACCGGGGGGAGAGGGCTACGCAGCCCAGCAGACCCACGGCCAGGACCAGCGCCCACACCGCACCATGGCGCAGCGTCAGCACCCCGCCGGCGAGGGCTCCGAGGAGCAGGGCCACGACCGTCACCAGGCGGCGGAGCGGACCCGGCCCCCACGGATCGGCCGCCAGCCCGGTCAGGGCCCTGGTGACCACGGTGGTGGTGAGGTCGGGGACGGCGAGCCGGTGCACGACGGCGTTCTGCAGGCCCATGCCGAGGGCGAGCAGCGCGATGACCCCCGGCGGTCCGGCGCCGAGCCCGGTCAGTGCGAGCGCCCCGCCCACCAGCACCGTCTGCACCGCCACCAGCGGCACGAACATCCTGGCCGCCCCGGTGGTCCGCCGCAGCCGGCCGGTGGCCGCCGCCCCGGCCAGGAAGGCGCCCACGGCGAGCAGGGAGTCCGGAGCGGACAGGGACCGGTCCCCGGCGATCGCGAAGCCGAGGAAGACCACGTTGCCCGTCATGTTGGCCACGAAGACGTGGCCGAGCCCCAGATAGCTCACCGCGTCGACCACGCCGCTGACGAAGGTGAGGACGATCAGCAGCGGGGGCAGCACCCCGTGGGGAGGCTCGGCGCCGGGCGTCTGCGGCGGGAACAGCCGCGCGGCCAGCGGGCGCAGGATCCCGTGCCGCCGGGGTGGGGTGGAGGTCATGGGGGTGCCTCTGGTCCTCGCGTGGCCCGGTCCGCGACGCGCGGAAGCGGAGGGGGGCTTCGTCCCGGGAATGCTAGCGAGGGCGGGTCCGCGCGGGGAGGAGCGACCCGCAGGGGTTCCGGCCGTTCCGGCCGGGCCTCGGCGGGCCCCGGGGTGCGAAGACCGGCCCCGGCGGGGTCCGGGCCGTGGCCTGCGTCCGGCTCTCGAACCCGCAGCACCGGGAGGGAAGTTCCCCCCTCGCACCCCGCCCCGGCGGTGGGTCCTGCCGTGCATCGCCGGAGGGCTGCGGGTAGGGTCGCGGCATGGCTTACACGTTCCAGGTCACCGTGGACTCCGCCGCACCGCACGCCCTCGCCGACTGGTGGGCCGAGGCTCTCGGATGGGAAGTCGAGCCCAGCGACGAGGAGTTCATCCGCTCGATGATCGCCGCCGGGCGGGCGACCGAGGAGGACACCACCACCCACCGGGGTGTCCTCGTCTGGAAGGCGGGCCAGGGGATCCGCCACCCCGAGGGCCTCGAAAGGGCGCCCCGCATCCTCTTCCAGTACGTCGCGGAGCCCAAGACCGTCAAGAACCGCGTCCACCTCGACGTCCGCACCGGAGAGGACGACCCGCGGGCGCTCGTCGAGCGGCTCCTCGCCAAGGGGGCCGAGCACCTCCACGAAGGCAACCAGGGCCCCTCCGTCTGGGCCACCCTCGCCGACCCCGAGGGCAACGAGCTGTGCATCTCCCACTGACGGCGCCCGCCTGACATCGTCCGCCCCGCCTAGGGTGGTCCCGTGAACGTCATCCTCTTCGGTGCGACCGGCATGATCGGCCGGGGCGTGCTGCGCGAGTGCCTGCGCGACGACTCCGTCGACAGCGTGCTCGCCATCGGCCGCAGCCCCCTCGCCGTCACCCACCCCAAGCTGCAGGAGCTCGTCCGGCCCGACCCGACCGACCTGTCGGTGCCCGGGCCGGACCTGGCCTCGTACGACGCGTGCTTCTTCTGTCTCGGGATCTCCTCCTTCCGCATGAAGGAGGAGGAGTACCGGCGGATCACCTACGACCTGACGCTCGCCGCCGCCCGCCCCCTCGCCGCCGCCAACCCGCGGCTGACCTTCGCCTACGTCTCCGGCGAGGGCACCGACAGCACCGAGAACGGCCGCTCCATGTGGGCCCGGGTCAAGGGGAAGACCGAGAACGACCTGCTCGAGCTCCCCTTCGAGGCGTACATGTTCCGGCCGGGGATCGTGCAGCCCGACCGCGGCATCCCCTCCAAGACCCCGCTCTACCGCGCCGCTTACGCCGTCACCGCGCCGCTCTTCCCGGTCCTGAAGCGGTTCGCGCCCGACCTGGTGACCACCACGCGCGCCCTCGGCCGCTCGATGATCGCCGTCGCCGCGGCCGGGCCCGGCGGCGCCGGCACCCAGCGGATCCTGCGGCCCGCCGACATCAACCGGCTGGGCGGAGAAGGCCCGCACAGGGCGAAGGACCTGGGATAACGGGACGATAATCGGTTTCGGCCGGGGCCTCCCGCACCCGAGAATGGGGCATCTCGAACCGGGAGGAACCCCATGAGCCAGGACCACCTGACTCTGCACGACCTGATGCCCGCACAGGCGCTGACCGAGGCCATCGACGCCGGATACGTGCTCCGCAAGGCACACCCCGAGCTGCCGCTGTCCCTCTACACCTACAGCCGGACCGCCCAGTACGAGCAGGTCTGGAACCAGGTCACCACGCGCTGTCGCGGACTCGTCGCCGACGACGTCACCGGCGAGGTCGTCGCGCTGCCGCTGCCCAAGTTCTTCAACGTCGGCGAGCACGAGTCGGGCCGTCCGTACGCGCCGGCCCTGCCGGACGAGCCGTTCGAGGTGTACGACAAGGTCGACGGCAGCCTCGGGGTGCTCTTCCACTACGCGGGCAAGTGGCGCGCCGCGTCCAAGGGTTCCTTCACCAGCACCCAGGCCGTCTGGGCGCAGCGCCGCCTCGACGGACGGGACACCTCCGCGCTGGTCCCCGGCACCACCTACCTCGCGGAGATCCTGTACCCGCAGAACCGCATCGTCGTGGACTACGGGGACCGCCGCGACCTGGTCCTGCTCGCCGCGTACGGAGCGGACGGCACCGAGGTGCCGCTCGCCGAGGCCGCCGGTCACTGGCGGGGCATCGGCTCCGTGGTCACCGTGTGGCCCGCCATGCCGCTGGACGAACTGCTCGCGCTGACCGGCTCCAGCACCCTGCCGGGCGGCGCCGCCTCCACCGGCACGGACGCGGAGGGCTTCGTCCTGCGCTTCGCCTCGGGCGTCCGCGCCAAGGCCAAGATCGCCGAGTACGTACGCCTCCACAAGGTGCTCACCGGGGTGACCGAGCGCGACATCTGGCGCGGCCACGGCATCCAGCGGTTCGCCGGCCTGCCCCTCAAGCAGCTGGCCCAGGGCCTGAATTGCACCGTCGCCGAGATCGAGGCCTCGGACGGAAAGCCGCTCGACGCCCTGCTGGAGCAGGTGCCGGACGAGTTCGACCACTGGGTGCGTTCGGTGATCGAACGTCTGGAGGCCGAGGCCGCGCTCCGCGAGCGGGCCATCGACGAGGCGTACGCCTCACTGGCCCATCTGGCCGCGGACCGGGGCGCGTTCGCGCGCGCCGCCAAGGCGACGGTCCGCGACAGCGGGGTCCGCGGCGCGCTGTTCCAGCGCCTCGACGGCAGGACGACCGAGCTCGTCACCTGGCGGCAGGTGCGGCCCGAGGCGTCCGACCCCTTCACGAACGACGAGGAGAACTGAGCCCGTGTCCGAATCACCCGAAACCGAGACCCCCGTGTCCCCGGCCGCGCCGCCTGCACCGCCCGCGCTGCCGGTGGTCCACGTCATGACGGGTCTGCCGGCCTCCGGGAAGACCACCGCCGCCCGCGCCCTCCAGGCGGAGTCCGGCGGCCGGATGCGCCGCGTCAACCTCGACGACCTGCGGGCCATGCTCGACGTGCCGGACCCGGACCGGGCACGCTCGTACAAGCACGAGCAGACCGTGCTGGACATCCAGGACGCCGCCGTCGCCGCAGCCGTCGAGGGCGGTTTCGACGTGGTCGTCGACAACACCCACCTGACCTCCTACATCCCCAAGCGGCTGAAGGCGGCCGTCGCGGGACGGGCCACCTTCGTGGTGCACGATTTCACCGACGTGCCCGTGGAGGAGTGCCTGCGCCGCGACGCCGCGCGCGAACGCCAGGTCGGCGAGGAGATCATCCGGATACTCGCGGACAAGCACGCGAAGGCGAAGCGGGGCGGCTGGCGGCTCACGGCGGACTGGCTCAACGACCAGCCGGACGTGTCCCCGTACGTCCCCGACCCGGCGCTGCCGTCGGCGGTCATGTGCGATATCGACGGCACGCTCGCAATGACCGGAGACCGCAATCCGTACGACTTCTCGCGCTGCGGCCTCGACACGCTGAACGCGCCGGTGCGCGACGCGCTGGACTCCTTCCGGCGGGCCGACGGCGACACGATCGTGCTGCTGTCGGGGCGGGGGGAGGAGCACCGGGAGCCGACCGAGGCCTGGCTGGCCGCGCACGAAGTCCCGTACGACGAGCTGTGGATGCGGGCGGCCGGCGACACCCGCCGCGACGACATCGTCAAGGCGGAGCTGTTCAACGCCCACGTGCGCGACCGGTACGCGGTCCGGGTCTCCCTGGACGACCGCGACCGCGTGGTGGCCATCTGGCGGCGGATGGGCCTGGCGACCTGGCAGGTCAACTACGGCGACTTCTAGAACGGCCGGCTGAGGCGGTAGGGCCGGTACGGGCGCTGCGGCGTCCGGCCGCCCCGCCATACTGGGGAGGTGGACGAGCCGAACGTACTGATCGTGGACGGTGCCAACGTCGTCGGGTCCGTGCCGGACGGCTGGTGGCGGGACCGGCGCGGGGCCGCCGAGCGGCTGCGCGACCGGCTGGCGCTGCGCGACGGGGGCGAGGAGATCGTCCTCGTCGTCGAAGGCGCCGCGCGCGGCGTCGCATCGGTGCCCGGGGTACGGGTGGACGAGGCGCCGGGCAGCGGCGACGACCGGATCGTGGAACTCGCGGCGGCCTGCGCGGAGCGCGGCGGATGCGTCGTGGTCACGGCGGACCGGGAACTGCGCGAACGGGTACGGGCGCACGGTGCGCGGTGCGTGGGACCGCGCGCCGTACGCCCGGAGATGCGGTCCTAGGACGGGCCGCGGGCGGTGCCTAGGCGCGGCAGTAGCGGACCTCGCCGAAGTTCTTGACGTAGCGGGCGGAGACCCAGCGGTCGTCCCGGTCCATGGCGGCCGCGGGCTTCGCCGACTTGGGGGTCATGGCGCCCATGCGGTCCTCGTCCAGGGACTCGCGCGCGTCGCGCTCCTCCAGCAGGTACCAGATGTTGTTGCCGTCGACCCGCTCGCCGCGGGTCTTGCATTCGATGGAGAGCTTCTCGTGCGGGTGCACCCGGCCCACCTTCTGGGAGTGGGTGGTCGGGCGGCTGCGGACGGTCAGCGGGCCCCGGGAGGTGACGACGCCGCGGGCGTGCCTGCCCTTGCCGTACTCGTCGTCCCGGCCGAAGCCGGTCTCGTTCTCGTCGTCCCCGTCGACCGGGGTCGTCAGGACCTGGCCGCGGGGCGCCGGGTGGTCGGCCGCGACGGCCGTACCCGCCCCGACCAGGCCGAGCACCAGGCTTCCGGCGGTGAGAGCGAGGATGGTCCTGGTGGGCTTCAGCATGAGCCGGCTCCTCAGAGAAGACGTCCGCCCGTGCCGCGGAACGCGGGACGGGACGGCAACCACGCGGTTGCCAGGGACGACTATGGCGACGGAGGGCCGGGAGGTCCCGCTGACGCACCGTGACGTAGCCCGATATGCCCCATATGCGGGCGGCCCGGGGGTGGGGCCCGGCCACGCCCGAGCCCCGGCCACGCCCGAGCCCCGGCCACGCCCGAGCCCCGGTCCCGCCCCTCCGGATGCGGGCGCTGCGCGGCGCCGCCAGAGTGGAGGGCATGGGTATCGATGATTACGGCGGCGGTCCGGGCGCACAGCAGACCGGTGTCATGGTGGTGACGACGAACGACGTCCCCGGCTACCGGGTCGAGCGGGTCATCGGCGAGGTCTTCGGCCTCACCGTCCGCTCCCGACACCTGGGCAGTCAGATCGGCGCCGGGCTCAAATCCATGATCGGCGGCGAACTGAAGGGCCTCACCAAGACCCTGGTGGAGACCCGCAACCAGGCCATGGAACGCCTCATCGAGCAGGCGAAGGTGCGCGGGGGGAACGCCGTGCTGATGATGCGCTTCGACGTGACCGAAGCGGCCGACATCGGCACCGAGGTGTGCGCGTACGGGACGGCGGTCGTCCTGGTGCCGGCGAGCACCTAGGCCCGGGCCCTCCAGGCCCTTCAGGGCGTCCGGGAGAGTTCCGCGGGCCCGCTCTAGGTGATCACCAGGGCGGGGCTCTACGCTCCCGTGATGATCTGCCGAGAATTCATACGCGTGCTCGATCCCGCCGGAGCCCACGGAGTCGCCGGGGTCCGCGGAGCCGCTCGGGCCGCGACGTGACCGGGCCGCTGGACCCGCGCACCGCGGGACGCCGTTACGTGACCGCCTGCGTCCTCTACTGGTTCCCCGTGGGCCTCGCCGTGAGCCCGCTGATCCTGCTGTTCACCGAGCGCGGCATGTCCCTCACCGCCGTCGCCGGGTTCTTCGTCGCGCACTCCGTCACGGCCGCCGCACTGGAACTGCCCACCGGCGGACTCTCCGACGTGCTGGGCCGCCGCGCCGTGCTCGCCGCGGCGGGCCTGCTGAACCTGACGGCCTTCACCCTCCAGGGCCTGGGCACCGCACCCTGGGTGCTCGCCCTCGGCATGGCCCTCATGGGCGCGGGGAGGGCCCTGTCCAGCGGACCCGCCGAGGCCTGGTACGTCGACACGGTCCAGGCCCACTCCGGCCCCGACGCCGAACTGCGCACCGGACTGGCCCGCGGCGGATCCGCGGTCTCCGCCGCGCTGGCCGCGGGCACCCTGCTCGGGGGCGCGCTGCCCTGGCTCACGGCCCGGGGCGACGCGGTCGCCGCCTGGCTGGGCCGGACGACCTCCGGACTGGTGCTCCCGCTCTCCCTGCCGCCCCTGCTGGGTGCGCTCGTGGAGACGGCCTTCGTGCTGTACGTCCTCACCGCGCTCCCGGAGCCGCCCCGCCCGCCCAGCACCCTGCGTTCCGTGCTCCACGGCATCCCGGCCACCATCGCCGGGGGAGTGCGGCTGGGCGGCCGCGACCCGCTGATCCGCCGGGTGCTCCTCAGCGCGGCCGCCGCGGGCGGCGCGCTCGCCGCCCTCGAACTGCTGACACCGGGTCGGGCCGCGTCGTTCACCGGGGCGCCGGAATCGGGGGCCATGCTCTTCGCCGTCCTCGCCTGCGCCGGTTTCCTCTGCTCCGGACTCGGGAACCACCTCGCGCCCCTCACCGCCCGGCTCGCGGGCAGCGGCGAGCGCGCGGTCCTGCTGGGCCTGGGCGCCGGCGCGGGCGGGCTGCTCCTGCTCGGCGCCACCGCCGTGGCGGCGGGCCCGGTGGCGCCGGCGTTCGCGATCCTCGGCTACGGCCTGGTCTACCTCGGCCTCGGCGCGGCGGGACCGAGCCAGAACGAGCTCCTGCACCGCCGGGTGCCGAGCGCGGGACGGGCCACGGCACTGTCCGTGCAGTCCCTCGCCCTGCAACTGACCGGCGCGCTCGGCGGCCTGCTCGTCGGCGTGCTGCCGCGGGGCCCGCTGCCCTGGCTGGCGGGGGGAGCGATGCTGCTGGCGGGCGCCCTGCTGTGGATCCGGCGCGCCGCGCCCGCAGCCTCGTACCCGACTCGCCGCGAGACGGAGGGAGTCGAGCCGGTCTAGGCCGTCTCCTTGAGGTCTCGCCGCGCCTCCCGCCGGGGCCCCCGTCAGACCCGGGCTCGGGCAGGGACCTCGCGTACGAGCAGCAGGGCCACGGCGCCCAGCAGGGTGCCGGTGACGCGGCGTTGCGCGGTGGCCCAGCCCGGGCGTCGGCCCAGGAAGGCGGCGACGGTGCCGGCGGCGATCACGATCAGGGCGTTGACGGTGAGGCTCACCGCGATCTGCACCGACCCGAGGGTCAGGCCCTGCACGGCCGGATGCCCGCGATGCGGGTCGATGAACTGCGGGATCAGGGTGAGGTACATGATCGCGGCCTTGGGGTTGAGCAGGTTCGTCACCAGCCCCATCCGGAAGAGCCGGGCCGGGCCGTCGCGGGGCACGTCGCGGACCTCGAACACGCCCCGCCCGCCGGGGCGCAGGGCCTGCCAGGCGAGGTGGGCCAGGTAGAGGACGCCGACGGCCTTGAAACCGATGAACAGCCAGGGCACGGCGACGAACACGACCGCGAGGCCGAGGTTGCCCATCAGCATGTAGACGACGAAGCCGACGCCCGTGCCGGCCAGGGAGACGAGCCCCGCCGCGCGCCCCTGGCCGATGCTGCGCGACACGAGGTAGATCATGTTCGGCCCGGGGGTCAGCACCATGACCAGCGCGGTGAGCGCCATCCCGAGGACGGCCACGGCGGAGACGGGCGAGGACAACGAGGTGAGGGACATGCCCCCCACCCTGATGTAATGCCCTTGTGCATCTCAACCCTTACGGCGAGTACGCCGTGCTCCTCGCCCGCTCCCTGGCCGACGACTGGCCCGCCGCCCGGGCCGGGATCGTCGGGCGGACCCGGGAGTTCGGCATGACGATGCCCTTCCCCGAGCGGCCCGACGACCATGCCCGCTGCCGGGCCGTCCTCGACGACTGGCTGCGGGTCGTCGACGTCCGCGACCCGGACGAGCGGGCGGCGATCCTCAACGAGCAGATGGCCTCCGCGACCGCGTACCCCCGCCTGACCGCCCACAACGGCGAGGGCTGGCACCTGCACTACCGCGATGTCGACGACGACCTGGCGCACGTCCTGCACGCCGTGTTCAGCGTCGGCACGGCCCTGCACCTGACGACCCGCGGCATGCACCGCCTCGGCCGGTGCGCGGCGCACCCCTGTACGAACGTCGTCGTCGACACCTCGCGGAACGGCACCCAGCGGTACTGCTCACCGCGCTGCGGCAGCCGGGACGCCGTCCGCCGGCACCGCGCGCGTGAGCGCACGCGCTGACGGCCCGTTCCCCGTTCCCCGTTCCCCGTTCCCCGTTCCCCGTACCCCCGTGCACTGACGCCCCCGTCCCCCCTGCGTGCGCCCATCCGACCCACCCGGCACATAAGTCCAGGACGGGGCGCGGCTTTGTCCATGGGCCTGCCGGGCCGCGGTCCGCAGGCTGTCAGGTCAGTGAGCGGACCGCAGGCCTCCACGGTGTGCGGTCCTGCGCCCAGGAAGCGCCGACTCCCGGAGGTCCGATGCGAACCCCCCTCTGGCCGGCCGCAGCCGCGGTGGCCGGCCTCGTGGCCACCTTGGTCGTGGCCGTGCCCGCCGCCCCCGCCGCGGCCGCCGGCCCCGTGACGATCGCCTCGCCCGAGCTGTCCGTCAGCGTGGACAGTGCCTTCCCCCGCGTCATCAGCTACACCCGCACCGCCACCGGGGACGTGCTGAACGGCAACGAGGACACGATCGGCGCGATCGTCGTCAACGGAACCACCTACACCCCCACCGTCACCTCCACCCCCTCCGCCTCCGGCGTGGACTACGCGCTGACCTTCTCCGGAGTGACCATCAAGTCCCGCCTGTCGGTGACCGGTTCGGTGGTGGAGTTCAAGGTCACGGCGATCGAGGACACGGCCGCCCTGCGTGTACGCAGCTTCGCCGTCCCCGACCACAACCTCGTCAGCGTCCGCAGCAGCCAGGTGGGCGCCGCGCTCTCCACCGCGAAGATGTACACCGCCACCACCGGCACCGGGGACACCTTCACTCCGATCACCGCGAGCACCCCGGTCGACGCCTCCGCCACGACCGTGATGTACGGGCTGGCCAACACCGGCAAACTGGCCGCGGCCATCGACTCCAACTCGTACTACGACGCCCCCTCGGGCGGCACCGCGAACGAGAACGGCCGGATCAGCAAGCAGGTCACCGACAAGGGCACCTACCGCCGGGCCGGCCTGTGGAGCGGATCCTGGCTCTACCGCGCCACGGGCGCGGCCGACACCGACACCGAGCCCCTGCCCTACGTCCGGGTCGCGATCACGGCCGACCGCAACGCCGATTCCACCGTGGACTGGCAGGACGCGGCGATCGCCTACCGCGACATCTGGACCGCTCCCACCGGCTGGCAGCAGACCGCCGACCGGGTCGTGCAGCGCATCCCCTTCAACTTCGCCTCCGCGGCCACCCACCCCTTCGCCGAAACCCTCGACGAGACCAAGCGAGTCAACCTGGCCACCGACGGCCTCGGCCAGTTCGTCCTGCTCAAGGGGTACGCCTCCGAGGGCCACGACTCGGCCCACATGGACTACAAGAACATCGGTTCCAAGCTCGGCGGCGCCACCGACCTGAACACCCTCACCACCGTCGGCCACACCTACAACGCCGACTTCGGCGTCCACATCAACGCCACCGAGGAGTACCCGGTCTCGGCCACCTTCGACCCGGCGCACCAGACCGGCGGCCTCGGCTGGGACTGGCTCGACCAGTCGTACTACGTGGACACGCGCAAGGACGGCCAGTCCGGCGGGCGCCTCAAGCGGCTCCAGGACCTCAAGGCGGCCGCCCCCGGCCTGGACTTCCTCTACGTGGACGTCTGGTACGGCGACGGCTACCTCTCCCGCAAGCTCGAACGCGAGATCGGCGGCCTCGGCTACCAGCTCGCCACGGAGTTCCCCAACTCCATGACCGGACAGTCCCTCTGGCACCACTGGGCCACCGACGTCAACTACGGCGGCAGCGACCTCAAGGGCATCAACTCGAACATCGCCCGCTTCATCGCCAACCACACCAAGGACGACTGGATCGCCGCCAACCCGCTGCTCGGCGGCGCGGAGATCAACGCCTACGAGGGCTGGCAGGGCAAGCGGGACTACACCGCCTTCCTCACCACCACCTTCGGGACCAACCTGCCGACCAAGTACCTCCAGGAATCCCCGATCGTGAAGTGGACCGCCAATGCGGTCACCCTCGCCAACGGCACCACCGTCACCACCTCCGGGAACACCCGCAAGATCACCACGGCCGGCCGGACCGTCCTCGACGGCTCCGCCTACCTGCTCCCGCGCGACGGCAAGCTCTACCACTGGAACGACAAGGCCGCCTCCACCACCTGGACCCTGCCGGCCGGCTGGTCCTCGCCCAAGCTCTACAAGCTCACCGACACCGGCCGCCAGCTGGTCGGCGACCTGGCCGTCAGCGGCGGGCAGGTCACCATCAGCGCCGCCGCGAAGACCGCCTACGTCGTCACCAACGGCGCGGCCCCCGCCCAGGCCGACCCGAACTGGGGCGAGGGCGCCCCCGTCAAGGACCCCTCGTTCTACTCCGGCAACCTCAACGCCTGGACCGTCACCGGCTCCGGCGCCGCCGTCACCCGCAACGCACAGGGACAGAACGAGCTCACGATGGCCGCGAGCACCGCGCCCGCCGTCTCCCAGCAGCTCACCGGACTCGCCCCCGGCACCTACTCCGCCTCCGTCTGGGTCTCCACCCCGGCCGGACGCGCCGCCACTCTCACCGTGACCCCGGCCGGAGGCACGGCCGCCTCCGTCTACGCCGACTCCTCGACGCTGACCAACAACCTCGGCGGCAGCGAGAAGAACGGCACCAAGATGCAGCGCATGAAGGTGCTCTTCGACGTCCCCGCGGGGCAGTCGGCGGCCACCCTCAAACTGTCCGCGGCCTCCGGATCCGGCACCGTCTACCTGGACGACGTACGGGTCGTCCGCTCGGCCCGCACCCCGCTGAACGGCCACTGGTTCACCGAGGACTTCGAGAACGTGGACGCGGGCTGGGGCCCCTTCGCCTTCGGCGGCGCCGGCGGCGCGGCCACCGACCCGCGCACCCACATCGCCCAGCGCAACGCCCCGTACACCCAGGCGGGCTGGAGCGGAAAGCTGGTCGACGACGTGATCGGCGGACAGAACTCGCTGAAGTCGCACGAGGAGCGGCAGGGCCTGGTCTACCGCACCCTCCCGCAGACCCTGCGGCTGACCCCCGGCCGCTCGTACAAGGTCACCTTCAGCTACGAGAACGGATTCAGCGGCGACTACCAGTTCATCACCGGCTCCGGCAGCACCGAGACGGCCACCGCGCTGAACCAGGCCCGGACGGCCACCACCTTCACCAAGACCTTCACCGCGGGCACCGACGCCTGGATCGGCGTACGGAAGGTCACCGCCGAAGGCTCCCACAACGAGGCCGACTTCATCCTCGACGACCTCGCCGTCGACGACCTGGGCTCCGGCAGCGGCGGCGAACTCCTCGTGCCGCAGTCGCAGATGAGCGTCAAGGCCGTCGACAGCCAGGAGACCGCCGGGGAGAACGGGGCCGCGGCCAACGTGCTCGACGGCGACAGCGCCACCATCTGGCACACCCAGTGGTACCAGGCCACCGCGCCGATGCCGCACGAGATCACCCTCGACCTCGGCGCCCCGTACAACGTCTCCGCCCTGCACTACCTGCCCCGGCAGACGCAGAGCAACGGGCGCATCGCCGCCTACCAGGTCCTCACGTCCACGGACGGGGTCACCTGGGGGGCGGCGGCCGCCGCCGGAACCTTCGCCAACACCACCGCGCAGCAGGACGTCGCCTTCACGGCGCGCACCGCGCGCTACGTCAAGCTGAAGGCCACGAGCGAGGTGTCGGGCAACCCGTGGACGGCGGTCGCGGAACTCAACATCGGCTACCTGCCGTGACGGGGGAGAGGAGCCACCGTGCCGACTGCTGGGACATTGCCTGCTGGGACATTCCCTGCTGGGGCACCGATTGCTGCTGGCGGAACCGGACGGGCGCCACGCCCACCCGGCGGCTGAATAGCCTGCTGAAGTAGGCGGGATCCTCGTAACCGACCCGCCGGGCGACCCCGGCGACCGGCAGGTCGGTGCGGGCCAGCAGCTCCTTCGCCCGGCTCAGGCGGATGCCGAGGAGGTACTCTTTGACCCCCTCCCCGGTACTGCCGCGCACCGCCCCGCGCAGTTCGGGCAGGCTCATCCCGAGCCGGGCGGCGTGTTCGGCCACCGAGATCGGCAGCAACGCGTCCCGGGCCAGGGTGTCCATCACGGTGTCCCCCTGCCGCGAGACCCCGGCCCGGGCGTAGCGCAGGGCGACGAGCAGCCCGTGCACGGCCGCGGCGGCCTCCACTTCCAGCAGGGGGCCGCCGAGCCGGGCCGCGCGGACGATCCCGTCGACCAGGTGCCGCACTCCGGCCGTGCCGCTGAGCGGGACCAGCGGCCGGTCGGGGGTGACGTAGCCGAGGTCGGTGTACGCCTCCACGCTGTGGCCGGCGAAGTCCACGAAGCACTCCTCCCAGCCGGTCCGCGGATCGGGGCCGTAGTGGTGCTCCACCCCCGGCACGAGCCACAGCAGCGCCGGGGCCGTCACCGGCTGCGGGGCCCGCCCGCCGTGGCTGAACCAGCCCCGGCCGGCGCACACCACCACCGCGACGTGGTGGTCGAGCACGCGCGGGCCGACCACCGGCAGCTCGCCCTGCTGCACCCCTACACCGAGGCACACCAGACCGAGCCGGCGGTGGTTGGCGGTCGGGGAGAAGTACCGCATCCAACTGCTGTACGGAGGCGTTGCCATCTGCGGATTGTGATCCACAAGGCGGGGGGCGCTCAAGGGGCCGCGGACTCCTGGGCGTTACGCGGCTTTCGCGCGACCGGGGCCGCCGGCCCGGCGGCCGGGAGGGGAGCGGGACTCGGCAGCGCGCCCGCCGGCCCGCCCGGGGCCCGCTCCGGCCGGAGCCCCGCCGCCAGTCCGGCGACCACCACGGCCAGGCCCAGCCACACCGCCGGCCCCGGGATCCCGCCGCCGGTGGCGGCTCCCGCGCCCGCCGCCGCGAGCGGGGCCACCCCGGTCAGCAGCCCGGCCCGGCCGGAGCCCACCGCGGCCACCGTGCGGTACCAGAGGAGGAAGGCCACCGCCGTCACCAGCACGGCGAGGTAGCCGGCCGCCGCCCACTGGCGCGGGCTCACGGTTCCGAGCTCCGCGGGTCCCTCGACGCACACGGTGAGCACCGCCAGCATCACCGCGCCCATCCACACCGCGTGCAGGGACACCCCCCAGGCTCCGTGACGCCTCAGCACCGGCACCGCGAGCAGGGTGAAACCCGCCTCGCAGCCCAGCGCGAGCGCGGCCCAGCCGACTCCGGCCGCGTCCGTCCGGCCCGTTCCCTCCACCAGCACCGCCCCGGCGACGACCACCGGCGCGGCCAGCAGCACCCGGCGGCTGGGCCCGCGCCCCTCCAGGAGCGGCCCGATCACCCCGAGCAGGACCGGTGCGCAGGCCACGGCGACCGCGATGACGGCCGGCTCCGCGTGCGCGACGCCCCGTACGACGGCCACGTTGAACAGCACCAGCCCGGTCGAGGCGACCCCGGCCAGCCACAGCCACTCCCGGCCGCGCGGCGCCCTGACCGGCACCCGGGCGATGCGGGCCAAGCCGAACAGGAGCAGCGCGGCCACCGCGTAGCGGACGGCCTGCACGCCGAAGAGCGGGGCGTCCACGAGGGAGCCGGAGAGGGTGACGCTGCTGCCGACGAGGACCATGCCGACGGTGCCGGGGGCGAGGTCGCGCACGGTCCGGGGCGCGGGAGGGGGAGGAGGAGGCGAGGTGCTCATACCGTCGAGCCTGGCGCCACAATGGACCCGTGGACAGGTCCAAAGAGAGCACCATCCAGGGGTCCGTAACGATACCGTCCGAAGCACCCGAACCCGAACCCGCACCCGAATCCGCACCCGCACCCGAATCCGAACCCGCACCCGCAGCAGCCGGGTCGGACTTCCTCCAGCTCGACATCGGCCGGGCCCCGGCCGGCGGCCGTACCGACTGGCTCGCCGACCGGCTGCGTGCCGCCATCGCCGACGGCACGCTCGCCGTCGGCAGCCGGCTCCCGGCCAGCCGCGTCCTCGCCGCCGAGCTCCGGGTGTCCCGGGGACTGGTCACCGAGGCGTACCAACGGCTGGCGGAGACCGGCCAGGTGGCCGGCCGCGGCCGGGCCGGGACGGTGGTGGTCGCCGCCCCGGTGACCGAGCGGCCGCCCACGGCCCGGCCCGCCCGGTCCGGAGCCCCCGATCCGTCGGGCCCCTTCGCGCCGGGGCCGCGCGGCGGCCTCGTGGACGCGCTGCGCGGCGCCCCCTGCCGGATCGACCTCTCGCCCGGGGCGCCCGACCTGACCGCGTTCCCGCGGACGGCCTGGCTCCAGGCGGAGCGCCGGGTCCTGGCCGAGCTCACCCCGGCCGACTTCGGGTACGGGAACCCGCAGGGCACGCCCGCGCTCCGCGAGGCGATCGTGGGCTGGCTGGCACTGAACCGCGGGATCCGCGCCACCCCCGACGAGGTGGTCGTGGTGGCGGGCGTCGCCCAGGCGCTCGGGCTGCTGGCCCAGGTGCTGCGCGCGGAGGGCGTACGGCGCGTCGCCGTGGAGGACCCCGGCTCGCTGGGCGCCCGGCAGCAACTGGAGCACGGGGGCATGGAGATCCTGTCCGTACCGGTCGACGCGGGCGGCATCGACACCGCCGCCCTGGCGGCCGGCCCCGCCCAGGCGGTGGTGCTGACACCGGCGCACCAGTTCCCGACCGGGGTCGTCCTCGACGGAGAACGCCGCCGCGAGCTCCTCGGCTGGGCGGCGGCCGGGGGAGTCGTCATCGAGGACGACTACGACGCCGAACACCGCTACGACCGGGCCCCCGTCCCCGCCCTGCGGGCCCTGCTCCCGGAGGCCGTCTGCTACACCGGAAGCGTCTCCAAACTCCTCGCCCCCGCCCTGCGACTGGGCTGGCTGCTGGTCCCGCCGCGCCGGCTGGACGCCGTGATCGAGGCCAAGCGCTACGCCGACCTCGGCAATCCCGTCCTGGCCCAGCTGGTGCTGGCCCGGCTGATGGCCTCGGGGGAGCTGGAGCGCCACCTGCGCTTCGTACGCCGTCGCCACCGGGCCCGCCGCGACGCGATGCTCCGCGCGATCGCCGCCCAACTGCCCGGCGCCCGGGTGCACGGGGCGGCGGCCGGGCTGCACCTGATGGTCACCTTCGAGGAAGCGGCCGGACCCGGCGCCCCGGCGGGCTTCGACGACACCGCCCTGGCGGCCGCGGCCCTGGACCTCGGGGTCAAGGCGCACCCGCTGTCCTGGCACCGGATGACCCCGGGGGCCCCGGGCCTGGTCCTCGGCTACGCGGCGGGCACGGCGGGGGAGATCGAGGAGGGCGTGGCCGTCATCGGCACGGCCCTGCGGCGGCTGGGCGAGGCGGTACCGCACAGGGGTTGAGAGGAATCCGCGCGGGCGGTGCCGGGAAAGTGCGAAAAGTTTTTCGGGAACGGCGGCAACCTCCCGGGGACTCGCGCGTCGTGCGGGGGTGAAGGGCGTGATCCCGCGCCCCGAAGCCGACCGTGGAGATCCACCGTGAAGAACCTGAAGCGCGCCCCGCTGTCCGTCCGCAGGGCGGCGGCCCTCGCCGTCGCCACCGCCGGCGCGGCCCTCGCGCTGGCCGGGCCGGCCTCCGCCGCAGCAGTGGCGCCGTCGGCCTCGCCGACCCCACCCGCGCCCGCACCGGCGACGACCGCACCGAGCACGGCGCCCAGCGTGGTCCCCACGCCCTCGGTGAGCGTGCCCCCGAGCGCAAGGCCCAGCGCGGTGCCGAGCGTGTCTCCGGCCCCCAGCCGTCCGGCGACCGCGGTCCCGAGCGCCGCTCCCAGCGCCGCCCCGTCCTCGCCCGGTGAGCCCGAGCTCGCGCATACTGGCTCCTCCGCCACCACGGCCGCACTCGGCGCCGGGGCCGCCGTGCTGATCACCGCCGGGGCCGCGACCCTGTACACCGTGCGGCGCCGCGCCAACGGCTGAGGACCCCCGTGCTCCACCTCGCATCTTCCGCGGGCCCCGTCGCGTCCGGTTTCGACCGGCCGCGGCGGGGCTTGTGGTCGTTCCTGCTGCGCCGCGAACGCTCGTCCGCCGCGCAGGCCCCGCCCGCGCCCGCGGAGCCGTACCGGCACGGGTACACGTACGGCCATCCCTCCCAGGCGGGCGGCCCGCCGCCCACCGTGACCGAGCTCTACCACGCCCACCGGCTGCCCATGGTCCGGCTGGCCGTGCTGCTGGTGGACGATCTCGGCACCGCCGAGGACGTGGTGCAGGACGCCTTCACCGCGCTCTACCGGCGCCACGGGGAACGGATCACGGAGGTGGACAACGCCCTGGGCTACCTGCGCACCGCAGTCGTCAACACGGCCCGCTCCGTGCTGCGCCGCCGCCGCACCGCCCGCGCCTGGACCCCGCAGGCACCGGCCGACGTGCCCTCCGCCGAGGCGTCCGTGGTCCTCGACGAGGCACACCGCGAGGTCCTCGCCGCGATGGGCCGGCTGACGCCGAGGCGGCGGCAGGTCCTCGTGCTCCGCTACTGGGCCGACCTCAGCGAGGCGGAGATAGCCGAGACGCTGGGCATCAGCCGGGGAGCGGTCAAATCGAACGCGAGCCGTGGGCTGGACGCGCTGGAACGGATTCTGGAGGGTCGGATATGACGCGTCGACAGGAGCCGCCCCCCGGGCCGGGCCGGCAGCCGCCGGACGGGTACGGGCCCTCCGGGCCGTACGGGGCGCACGTGCCCACCGGGGCGCCGGCCGAGCGGCCGGTGGAGCACCTGCTGCGCCGGGCCCTGGACGCCCGCGCGGCCGGGATCACCGTGCGCGAACTGAGCCCGGCCCAGCCGCCGGGGCCGGGGGTGCGCCGTCTGCCGTGGGCCTGGCCGCGCAGTCTCGCGCTGCCCCTGGCGGGGCTGGCGGCGGCTGCCGCGGCGCTGGTGGGCTACGCCGTCCTGGCGCCGGACGCTCCGGTCCGGCCGGGCCCGGTGCCCGTGCCGCCCGCGGCTCCGCCGTCGGCCTCGCCGACGGGCCCCGAGCCGACCCCGACCCCGTCACCGTTCCCGTCGGTGGCCCCGTCCGCGACCCCGTCGCGGATCCCGCCTCCGGCCGCGCCCTCGTCCTCGTCCTCGTCCAGGCCCACCGCGAGCCCGTCGCGGTCGCCGCTGCCCGGTACGGGTACGCCGCGGCCCGGTTCCTCGGTCTCGCCGGGTCCGTCGACGTCCCTGCCGCCGCCCTCGGCCTCGTCCTCGCCCCGGCCGCCCACGGCTTCGCAGGGCCGCTGAGGGGCGGGCCCGAGGCGGTAAGGCCTTCTCCGTCCGCGCGAGTTGCCCGTCCGGTGCGGCGCGCGGGCGACAACCATGCGCCGATGGCGATCACTTGGCCGCATCCTTGGGTCCTGCGAAGCATGCGAACGGGAGCGTGGGATGTGGTCAGTGGTGTCGTCGGGCGGAGTCCCGGCGGGGGAGCGGTTCGACTGGTACGCCGACATCATCTCGCGCGAGGTGATGCCGGCCGCCCTCAGCAGCGAACGGCCGGCCGACTTCCAGGGCGAGGCCGCCGTGGTGGACCTGGGGCTCCTGCGCGCGTCCAAGTTCAGCCTGTCGCCGCTGCGTTCGCGGCGCACCCCCGCGCTGATCCGGCGCGGTGATCCGGAGCAGTACCAACTGGCCCTGCTCCGCAAGGGCGTCACGTCGATGTCCCAGCACCGCAACGAGTGCACGGTCGGAGCCGGGGACCTGATGCTGTGGGACACCTCGCTCCCCTCCGACAACACGATGCACGCGGACGGCGGCCAGGTGCGGGCGACGATCCTGCTGCTTCCCCGGGACGTCCTGCCGCTGCGTCCCGAGCGGCTGGAACGGCTGCTGGCCCGCCGCATACCGGGCGACCGGGGGATCGCGGCGATCCTGGCCTCCTTCATGAGCGCCCTGGAGGACCACGCCGCCGAATGCGAGCCGGAGGAACTGGTCCGGCTCGGCGAGGTCGCCGTCGACCTCGCCACGGCCTGCCTCGCCCAGCACCTCGACGCCGAGGACCGGATCCCCTCCGAGGCCCGGGCGGAGGTCCTCCTGCGCCGGGTCCACGCCTTCATCGAGGAGCACCTCGGCGACCCGGAGCTGGGGCCGCCCGTCATCGCGGCCCGTCACAACATCTCGGTGCGCGCCCTCCACCAGCTCTTCCGGGGGCAGGGGGAGAGCGTCCAGGCCCGGATCCGCCGTCGCCGCCTGGAACGGTGCCGCACCGACCTGGCCCGGCCCGAACTCGCCGCCCACCGGGTGCAGTCCATCGCCGCCCGCTGGGGCTTCCGCGGTCCCGTGGTCTTCAGCCGGTCCTTCCGCGAGGCGTACGGGCTCACGCCCACGGAGTACCGCGCGCTCACCGCCGGGGAGCCGCACGGAGGCACGGCTTAGGCTCGCCCCATGAACGACACCGCACACGACATACGGATCCGGCCGGGCGGCCCGGCGGACGTACCGGCCGTTCTGGCCATGCTCGACGGGGCCGTGGCCTGGATGAACGCCCGCGGCAACACCGAACAGTGGGGCACGGTCCCGTACTCGCAGATCCCCGGCGGGATCGAGCGGGTCCAGGGGTACACCACCGAGAACTCCCCGTTCCTCGCGGAGGTGGACGGGGTCCCGGTGGGAGCCCTGGTCCTGGACACCGGGCCGAGCCCGAAGATGCCGATGATCGCACCGGCAGGGGAGCCCGAACTGTACGTCCGGCTCCTGGTGACCGACCGGCGGTACTCGGGCCGGGGCATCGGCTCCGCACTGCTGGCCCGGGCCGTGGAGGAGACCAGGCGGGCCGGCGTGGAGCTGCTGCGGGTCGACTGCTGGGCGGGCGGTACCGGCGAACTCGTCGCCTACTACGAACGCAACGGCTTCACCCGCACCGACCCGTTCCTGTCCGGCACCTGGCCCGGCCAGGTGCTGGCCCGGCGGGTGCCGGCCTGATCGGCGAGGCACCCCCTAAGCCGTCGCCCCCGCCGGGGTGTTCTTCACGGCGGCCACCAGCAGGGCGAGCTCCGGATTGCGAGCCGCCTCGTCCAGCGCCTCGCGCAGGGCGGCGTCGTTGGTGGGGCGGGCCTCGGCCAGGAGAGCCAGGCCCGCCGGGCTGACGTCGGTGTAGATGCCCCGGCGGTCGGTGTCGCAGAGGTAGCGGCTCAGCAGCCCGCGGTCCTCCAGCCGGCTGACCAGCCGGGTCGTCGCGCTCTGGCTGAGCACCACCGACTCCGCGACCTGGTGCATGCGCAGGTGGCCGCCGGGACCGCTGTGCTGGCGGCTGAGGACGTCGAGCAGGGAGTACTCGCGCACGCTCAGGTCGTGTCCGGCCTGGAGCGCGCGCTCGATGTGCGTCTCGATCCGCCCGTGCAGGAGGGAGAGGGCGCACCAGCCCTGGGAGAGGGCGGTGAGTGCGCTGTCCGTGGCCGTCATGGGCTTCCTCCTCGAAGGCGTGTGACTCCAGGATAGGGCACGTCTGCAATTGCCCGCGCTTGCAAATATCCCGCGTCTGCAATTAATGTGGACGCAGGCAACCGGCTGTGGCAATCGCCGGGCCCGCCGCCCCTTTCCTCACCTTCCCACCCGCTTTCTCCCCTGGAGCCCTCATGGCTCCGGAAGCTCCTGGAGGGCACCCCTCATGCCTCTCGCACTCCTCGCACTCGCCATCGGCGCCTTCGGAATCGGCACCACCGAATTCGTGATCATGGGCTTGCTCCCCGAGGTCGCCGGCACGTACGGCGTCTCGATCCCCACCGCGGGCTTCCTGGTCACGGGCTACGCCCTCGGCGTGGTCCTCGGCGCCCCGCTGATGACCGTCCTCGGCACCCGCATCCCGCGCAAGCGCATGCTGATGCTCCTCATGGGCCTGTTCATCGTCGGCAACGTGGTGTCCGCGCTGGCCCCCGCATTCGGCGTCATGCTGGCCGGGCGGGTGGTGGCCTCCCTCGCCCACGGCGCCTTCTTCGGCATCGGAGCGGTCGTCGCCGCCGAGCTCGTCGCCCCCGAGAAGAAGGCCGGAGCCATCGCCATGATGTTCACCGGCCTCACCGTCGCGAACGTCGTCGGCGTCCCGCTCGGCACCCTCGTCGGCCAGCATCTCGGGTGGCGCGTCACCTTCCTGATCGTCGCCTCGCTCGGCCTGCTCGGGCTGCTCGGCATCGCCCGGCTCGTCCCCGACCTGCCCCGCCCCGAAGGCGTACGCATCCGCCACGAGCTGGCCGCGTTCCGCAACGTCCAGGTGCTCCTGGCGATGGGGATGACCGTCCTCGGCTTCGGCGGGGTCTTCGCCGCCATCACCTACATCACCCCGATGATGACCAACGTCGCGGGCTTCGCCGACACCTCCGTCACCTGGCTGCTCGTCCTCCTCGGCCTCGGCATGGTCGCGGGCAACCTCATCGGCGGCCGCTTCGCCGACCGCGCACTGATGCCGATGCTCTACACCTCCCTGGGCGCGCTCTCCGTCGTCTTGGCCCTGTTCACCCTCACGGCCCACAACCGGGCCGGCGCCGCCGTCACGATCTTCCTCATCGGCGCCCTCGGTTTCGCCACCGTGCCGCCGCTCCAGAAGCGGGTCCTCGACCAGGCCGCAGGCGCCCCCACCCTGGCCTCCGCCGTCAACATCGGCGCCTTCAACCTCGGCAACGCCCTCGCCGCCTGGCTCGGCGGGCTCGTCATCGCCGCCGGACTCGGCTGGACCTCCCCGAACTGGGTCGGCGCGGCACTGGCCGCCTCCGCACTCGCCCTCGCCCTGGTGTCCGGAGCGCTGGAACGGCGTACGGCGACCCGCGCGGGCGGCGAAGGCGGCAGCCGGGTCATCGCGGCCGGCGCCCCCACGGCCGCCGCCGTCCCCGCCCACCACTGATCCGCCACCCCCCGTACCGCCCCCGCATCCCCCCCACCAGTAACAGGAGACCCGCATGTCCACCCCCACCCCCACCCGCACCGCCGTCGCCCCGCTGACCACCGCGGACGCCGAGGCGCTCGTCGCCGCCGCCACGGCCGCGGCCGGAGCCGCCGGGGTCGCCGTCAGCGTCACCGTGCTCGACGCGGGAGGCCACCCGCTCGCCTTCCGGCGCGACGACCGGGCCGTCCTGATCTCGGGCGAGACCAGCACCCGCAAGGCCTTCACGGCCCTGCAGCTCGACGCCCCGACCGCCGACCTCGTCGACGCCGTCCAGCCCGGCGGCCCCTTCCACACCCTGCCCACCGCCCTGGACCGGCCGCTGCTCTTCATCGCGGGCGGGCTGCCGGTCCACCGCGACGGCCGGCTCGTCGGAGCCATCGGCGTCGGCGGGGGAGCCCCGGCCCAGGACCACGGGTTCGCCGAGTCCGCGCTCGGCGTCCTGGCCTGACCTCTCGGCCGGCCCCGAGCGCCCGACCCGGCCGCCCGGGTCGCGCACCACCGTCCCCCGTGCCAGGTTGGTACGGGGAACAGGTGCATCATGCGACAGAAGACGAAGCAGTACGGGCGGAGCCACGGCATCGCGACGGCAACGGTCGCCGCGCTGATCACCCTTGCCGCCGTACCGGGCTGCGCATCGGGGACGCCCCGCCCGCAGGAGGCCCGGACCCCGGCCGCGGCGAGCACGCCGCCGAACGCGACCGCGCCCGCCGAGACCCCGGCCGGCCCCTCCGACCCGCAGGCCCCGGCGCCCTCGCCGACACCGGCGCCCACGTATCCGCTGTCCAAGGCCCCGCGCACCATCCCCGCCGTACGGGAGCACGTGCCGGCCCGCGGCCCCGGCTGGCGGCCCGCTCCCGGGGCGCGGGTCGTCGTACCGCCCGCCGACAGCGCGGCCCTGTCGGACGAGGGCAAGCTGCTCGCCGGGGAGCTGCGCCTCGGATTCGCCGAGTCGGCGGCCCCGCGCAAGGGCGACGTGGAGCTCACCCTCGGGCCGAAGGGCTCCGGCACGCCCGAGTCGTACAGCATGACCGTGAGCGACGGGCAGGTCCGCATCACCGGACCCGACCAGGCCGGGGTGTTCTACGGCACCCGCACCCTCAAGCAGGAGGTGAGCGGCGGCGGTTCGGCGCCGGAGGGCACCGTGCGCGACGCCCCGGCCAAACCGCAGCGCGGGCTCAACCTCGACATAGCGCGCAAGCACTTCACCCCGGACTGGATCGAGGACCGGCTGCGCGAGATGGCCGACCTGAAGCTGAACCAGCTCGGCCTGCACTTCTCCGACGACCAGGCCTTCAGGATCGAGTCCGACACCCATCCCGAGATCGTCTCCGACCCCCACCTCACCAAGGCGCAGGTCCGCGAGATCACGGCGCTCGCCGCCCGTCTGCACATCGCGGTCGTCCCCGAGATCGACTCGCCCGGACACCTCGGAGCGGTCCTGCGCGCCTACCCGGGGCTCCAGCTGCGCGACGTCCAGGGCCGGGCGGTCAAGGGCGCGGTAGACATAGCGAATCCGGCGGCGGCGAAACTCGTCGACGAACTCCTGCGCGAGTACCTGCCGTTGTTCCCCGGTGCGATCTGGAACGTGGGCGCCGACGAGTACCAGGCCCTGGTCTACCGCGATCCGCAGACCTCCTTCCCCCGGCTCACGGCCGCCGCCCGCGAGCGGTACGGGCCCACCGGACGGGTCCAGGACCTGGCGACGGGCTGGCTGAACGACCGGGCGGACGTGGTCCGTTCGGCCGGCCGGGCGCCGGCGGCCTGGAACGACGGCTTCTTCACCGGCGGGATCGCCCAGCCGGCCCGCGACCTCCAGGTCGAGTACTGGACGGGCAAGGAGCTCGGCGTCCGGCCGCCGCTGGAGTACCTGCGCGAGGGCCGCAAGGTCGTCAACCTCAACGACGAGTACCTCTACTACGTGCTGGGGCAGCCGAACCAGTTCACGTACCCCGACGGCCGGCGCATCTACGAGCAGTGGACCCCGCTCGTCCTGCGCGGCACCGCGGCCGTACCCGCGCGGTACGCCGGGCAGATCCTGGGCGCGCGCTTCGCCGTCTGGTGCGACCTCGCCGGAGCCCAGACCCAGGCCCAGGTCGCGGCCGGCATCCGGCTGCCCCTCGCCGCCCTGTCCCAGAAGGTCTGGGACTCCCGGACCCCGGCCCTGGACTGGCCGGCCTTCAAGGCCCTGGCCGACCGGCTGTAGCCCGGTAGCGTCTCCGGCGTCCCGGCTGGTGAAACCCGCTGGCCGGGGCCCGGCCGCTTTGCTTGGATGCGCGCATGGACGACAGCGCACTGCCCTCGACCGAGGGCCACGAGATTCCCCCCGGCCACGAGACCTCCCGCGGCCACGAGATCTCCGCCGATTACGGGCTTTCCCCCGGTTACGAGCTCTCCACCGACCCCGGCCGCCTCGACCGGGAGCTGATCCACCGGTGGCTGTCCGAGGACGCCTACTGGGCGCTCGGGCGGACCCGGGAGAAGCAGGACGCCGCCATCGACGGGTCGCTCAACTTCGGGATCTACGACACCGCCTCCGGCCTCCAGGTGGCCTACGCCCGCGTCATCACCGACCGCGCCACCTTCGCCTGGCTCTGCGACGTGTACGTGGACCGGGGCGTACGGGGCAAGGGGCTCGGCACCGCCCTGGCGGGGGCGGTACGGGACCACCTCGCCCCGTACGGGCTGCGCAGGATCCTGCTGGCGACCGCGGACGCCCACGAGGTGTACGCCAAGGCCGGCTTCGAGCCGCTCGCGAGCCCGGAGAAGTGGATGGCGCTCGGCGTGCAGTAGGGCGCCGGGGGGCTCCGGCGCGCGCCTACCAGATGGAGTTGACCCACTCCGGGTGGTCGATGAACGGGTTCCGGTTGTGCTGGTAGGTGTCGTAGATGACCTGGTTGCGGCGCTGCTCGAAGGCGTCCGGCGGGTCCTGCAGGTTCCACTGCTTCAGGACGCTGATCCGGCCGATGGCGGGCGCGCTGCCGTTGTTGACCTGGTCGTTCACCTCGAGGTTCGCGAAGCCGTCACCGCCGTCGTAGCGCACGGCCATGTAGAGCAGCATGCGCGCGACGTCGCCCTTGACCGCGTCCCGCGGTTCGAAGGAGTCGGAGTCCGTGAAGCTGCCGGGGGCCTCGGCGACCGGGCTGCCGCCCTTGTCGAAGTCCTTGTTCCCGCGCGTGCTGTTGACGGTCACGTCCTCGGGGCGCAGGTGGTGCAGGTCGGTGCCCGGGCCGGTGGCCGTGCCGAAGTCCCCGTGGCTCTTGGCCCAGACGTGCTCGCGGTTCCAGTCGTTGACGCCGCCGCCGTTGGTGGACTTCGACTGAGAGCGGCCCGAGTAGACCAGGATGACGTTGTTGGGGTTCGCCGGGTCCTGGTCGGTGACCTTCAAGGCGTTCCACACGCCGTCGTACGTCACCTTGGACTGGGTCTTGATGATGTTGTGCAGCGCCGTCTTCAGCGCGGCGCCGGTCTTGCCCTCGGCCGCGGCGTAGTAGGTGTCGACGGCGGAGGACGCGGCCACCGCGGGGGCTGCCGCGGGGACGGCGGCCGTCCGCTGGCCGGCCGCGGCGGAGGCCGGGACGGCTATCAGGGACGCGGCCGCGAGGCCGGCTGCCCAGGGAGCAAGGCGCGAGATTCTCATCACGTGGGGGTACCTCTCCACACGCACCGCTCCCGCCCGGGGAATTGGCGGGACGTCAGGTGGCAGAGCGAGGTTCACATTGTCATGTGCCCTACAGGTAAAAAGCACGTGTCCGGAGCCCGGATTTTCTACGCGCGTCATGCGGGTGATTGGCGCAAGAATCCCTATGCAGGGACGGGCGGTACCGGCACCGTGGCGTGGGTCACACCGTGAACAGCCCAACCAGGAGCAGCCCATGGCACCGAAGATCCTCATCGTGACCGGCGACGCGGCGGAATCCCTCGAAGTCCTCTACCCCTACCAGCGCTTGGCCGAGGAGGGGTACGAGGTCCACATCGCGGCGCCCGCGGTGAAGAAGCTGCGGTTCGTCGTACACGACTTCGAGGACGGCTTCGACACCTACACCGAGAAGCCCGGTTACACCTGGCCCGCCGACATCGCCTTCGCCGACGTGGACCCGGGGGAGTACGCGGCGCTGGTCGTACCCGGCGGACGCGCTCCGGAGTACCTGCGCAACGACCCCGAGGTGCGGCGGATCCTGGCCGCCTTCGCCGGTGACGACAAGCCGATCGCGCAGATCTGCCACGGCCCCCTGATCAGCGCCGCGGCCGGCGCGCTCGACGGCCGCCGGGTCACGGCCTATCCGGCGCTGGAGCTGGACATGAAGGCGGCCGGCGCCACCTTCGAGGACTCCGAGGCCGTGGTCGACGGCACGCTGGTGTCAGCCCGCGCCTGGCCCGACCACTCCGCCTGGATGCGGGAGTTCCTGACCGTCCTGCGCGCCAAGGCCCCGGTCTCGGGAGGCTGAGCTGGTCCGTCCCCTTGTGAAAGATCCCGACCGGCAGCTGCCGGAGCGCCATCCATGTGGTGGGGTGTGGTCGTCAACCCACCTATTGCGCACGGCAGTTGAGAGGGGCAGTCATGACGGGGAACATAGGACGACGCGGATTCATCGGTGCGGCCGCGGCGCTGGGAGGCGCCGCGCTCGTCGGTGCCGGGGCGCCGCTCGCCCAGGCGCAGGAGGCGGCCCGGCCGCCGCGGCCGGACGCGGTGGCGATCCCGCCGGGCTTCCAGCCCGAGGGGATCGCCGTCTCCGCGCGCGGCACGGCCTACACGGGCTCGCTGCTCGACGGCTCGGTCTACCGCTTCGACCTCGCCACCGGCGCCGGCCGGATCATCACCCGGGGCGAGGGGCCCATCTCGGTGGGCCTCGAACTCGACCCGTACGGGCGGCTGCTGGTCGCGGGTGGCGACAGCGGGCAGATCCGGGTGATCGACGCCGGGGACGGGCGGGTTCTGGCCACGCACCAGGCCGCGACCGGCGCGGTCTTCGTCAACGACGCCGTCGTCGGCTGCGGCGGCGCCTGGTTCACCGAGTCCTTCACGGACGTCCTGTACTTCCTGCCCCTCGGGCGGCACCTCACCGGCCCCGCCGCGGCCCCCCGCGCCCTGCGGCTCGGCGGGGAGTGGGAGCCGGTCCCGCCCGGCGGCTCCCACTGGGGCGCGAACGGGATCGAGCGGACCCCCGACGGCCGCGCCCTGGTGGTGGTGCACGACACCGCGCAGGCGCTGTTCCGGGTGGACCCGCGCACCGGAAACGCCACCAGGACCGTGCTCGACGGCGGCTCCGTGGGCAACGGCGACGGACTCGCGCTGCACGGCCGGACGCTGTACGTCGTACGCAACTGGGCGTATGCCGTGGACGTGTTCGACCTGAGCGGGGACGGCCGCCGGGCCCGCTTCGTCAAGCGCATCACCGACCCGCGCTTCGACGAGCCGACGGCGGCCGCGGTGTACGGCGGCCGGCTCCACGTGGTCAACGCCCGCTTCGACGCGGACTGGTCGGACCCGGCCACCGCCTCGACGGTCGTCAGCTGCCCGCTGTGATGGCGGGCGCCGCCTCGTACTTGTAGTCCGGACCGAAGTTCTTCTTCACGGCCGCTTCCCAGGTGCCGTCCTCGACCATCTTGCGGAGCGCATTGTTGATCTTGACCTGGAGCTCGGGGCTGCCCTTCTTCATGCCGATCCCGTAGTTCTCGCTGCTCAGGCGCAGCCCGATCAGCCGGAACTTGCCCTCGTTGCCCTTGCGGGCGGTGTAGCCGGCCAGGATGGAGTTGTCCGTGGTCATGGCGTCCACCAGACCGTCCTTGAGGGCGACGACGCACTCGGAGTAGCCGCCGAGCTCCAGGAGGCTCGCCTTCGGCGCCAGGTTCTTCCTGACGTTCTCCGCCGAGGTCGAGCCGGTCACCGAACACAGCCGCTTGGCGGGGTTGTTGAGGTCCTCGGCCTTGGTGATGGTGGCGTCGTCGGCGCGGACCATCAGGTCCTGGTGCGCGAGGAAGTACGGGCCGGCGAAGTCGACCTTCGCCTTGCGCTTGTCGTTGATCGAGTAGCTGGCCGCCACGATCTGGACCTCGTTGTACTCGATGAGGAGCTCGCGGTCGTTGCTGAGGACCTCCTTGAAGACGATCCGGTCCTTCGCGTAGCCGAGCTCCTTCGCCACATACGTCGCCACGTCCACGTCGAAACCGGTGAAGGTGCCGTCGGGCTCGCGCATGCCGACGCCCGGCTGGTCGAACTTGATGCCGACGGCGAGGGTCCCCTGGTCGTCTTCACCGCCACACGCCGATGCGGTCAGGGCGAGACCGATCACTGCGGCGATGGCGCCGGCCTTGGGAACCTTCATGCTGCACTCTTTCCTGGGGTACACGGATACGCGGGGTCGCGGGCGGGCGGAACCGCGCGGGGGCGCGGAGCGCACCGGGACCGGGCCGGGGCGCGGGGAACCGCGCGGGCCGGTGGACGCGTATATGAGGAAGCTAGGAAGGTGCCGGGCGCAGTGTCACGGCATCTGAGCAAATCTTGAGGGTAACGATCCGGAACGGCGGCAGATCCTGCGGCCGATCCGGTTCCGGACAGGAGAGGAGCCGGTCGGGTGGCCAAGGGCGGGGTACGGGTCGAGGGGAACGCACTGCTGCTGGGGGAGGGGGCGCAGGTCCGGTTCATGCGGACGCTGCGGCTGCCGGAGACCGGTACGCACAATCTGCCCCCCGGGCTGGGGGAGTTCCCGCTGCGGCGGGTGGAGGACCATCCGGACACGGTTTCGGCGGACTGGCTCGCCAAGGGCGGGGTGATGCTCCCCGTCTACCTGCGCGAGGCGATGTGGCTCAGCTTCGGCGGGACCCGGGAGCCCACCGCGCTCCAGGTCGGCGTCGGCAAGGTCTGCGCCGTCTCCGGCGAGCGGTGGACGGGCGCGCTCGGGCGCAAGCCGCAGAACTACCTCGTGCTGCCGCGCCAGCCGTGGCTGGACGGGATCAATGCGGGCACGGGCACGGTCCGCCAGTTCGTCGCCGTCCCGCTGGGGCTCGGCGCCACCGTGGAGGGCCAGGTCACCGGCGAGGAGACCGCGGGCGGCGTACAGCTCCAGGCCTTCCCGCTCGGTGCGAAGGCGCTGGAGCGGTGGCGCGAGGAGGAGCGGGCCCGGGCGGCCGAAGCCGCCCGCACCCGGGGCGTGCCCTACGGAATCGTGCCGCCGGGCGGCCAGCCCGGCGGGTACGCGGGCGGCGGTTACGGCGGTGGCTACGGAGCGGCCCCGGGCATGGCGATGCCCGCGCCGATGGCGGCGCCGGCGCCGGGCGGGCCTCCCGGAGCCCCCGCGGGCCCGGCGGCGGCAGCGGGCCCGCTGCGGCGGCGCGCGGGCGGCGGCCCGGCCCCGCAGGTGGTCCCGGCGATGGGGCTCGGCGTCGGCGGCTCCATGCGGCAGGAGGTGTACCGGGACGACCGCAAGGCGAAGGACTGGGCGGCCGAACCGGCCGCGCGGGTCTTTGTCCACCTGGTGACCCCGCCCGCGTGGCGGCGGATCACCGGGGAGGAGCCGCCGCCCTCGCCGGTGGACCGGGCCGCCTACACCAAGGCCGGACTGCCGTGGTTCGACTACTACGACGAGGCCGCCGCCGACCTCGCCCCCTCCGGCACCCTCGGCGGGGTCCAGCCGGTGGGCGAATGGCTCGGCGCCGACGAGGCACCGTGGACGGAGCCGGCGCCCGGCCAGATCGCGCCCCTCGGGAACGCTCCCCGGCCGGGGAAGCCCGTACAGGACGGGGACTGGTAGCCGTAGCGGTCCCCGCCGCCCGGGCCGGACCCGCCGATGCGCGTCCCCGGCCCGGACTGGCCGGGAACGTACGGTCGTTCGAGCTCCGGGGTGGGACCCGTGACAGCATGGGAGGGCAACGCACGGTGGTCGGAGGGGGAGTTCGGTGAGCGGAGTACGCAAGGGCCTGGCCAAGGTGGAGATCGCGCTGCGGTGGGATCCCAGCCCGGCGGGAGCGCCCGTCCACGACCTGGACCTGCTCGCCGCGGTCTACCGTGCCGCGGACCCCTACGGGGAGCCCGCCCACCTGGTGCACTTCGGCAGCCGGTCGCCCGACGGCACCATCACGCTCAACCGGGACAGCCGGACCGGGCAGGGGCTGGGCTTCGACGAGGTCATGACCCTCGAACTGAACCGGATCGCGGCCGAACTGGGCCGGGTCGTGGTGGGAGTGGTGATCCAGCGGCCGGGCGGCGGCCCGGCCCTGACCTTCGCCGAGGTCGCCGGAAAGGGACTGCGCATCCGGGAGGGCTACACCGACCTCGCCGTGGACGACCTCGCCGGCTTCGGCGCGGCGAGCGCGGTCACGGTCGCCGAGTTCACCCGCGACACCGACGGGGTCTGGTCCCTGGACCCGGCCCTGCGCGGCTTCGAGTCCGACCCGGAGGAGTTCGCCCGGGTGATGGGCGCGGCCCGGACCTGAGCCGGCCACCGCTCGGACCGGTCGGCGGTCACTCCGCGAGGGAGTGCCCGCCGACCGGTCCGGGGGCTGCGCTGCCACCGTCCCCACGAGGCAGCGCGAGCGGGTCGCCGTCCGGTCATCGGGAACGGCGGCCCGCTGGTTCAAGGGGCCCGGTTCAGGGGGCGCCGCCGGCTTCCGGCGGGGCCGCACTCAGCACGGGCAGCAGGCAGGCGTCGACGAACCGCACGAGGTACTCGGCGTCGGCGAAGCGGCCCTCCAGCACGGGCCTGATGCGCAGCACGCCCATCAGCTGCGCCGGCAGGAACTCCACGGCGGGATGCCCGGGGGCGAGCTCGCCGCGGGCCACGGCCCGCTCCACGATCGCGTCGAAGGCCGCCAGCTCCGGCTCCACCAGGGCCTCGCGCAGGGCCGCCTTCAGCTCCTCGTCGCTCAGCACCGCGTGTCCCAGTGCCTGCATCAGCCGGGTGTCGCGCCCCGAGGTGCAGGCGGCGAGCCGGGCCGCCTCGCGCAGATCGCCCGCCAGGGTTCCGGTGTCCACCGCGGCGAGGGTCCCGCGCCGGTCCGCGCGCAGGGCGGCGGCGACGAGCTGCGGTTTGGTCTTCCACTGCCGGTAGAGCGTGGACTTCCCGCAGGTGGCCCGGGCGGCGATCTTCTCCATGGTCAGCGCCTCGTAGCCGTCCTCGCGCAGTTGCTCCAGGACGGCGTCGTAGAGCTGCTGCTCGCGCTCCGGGGTGATCTTGGAGCGGCGCGCGGGGGCCGGGGCGGCTTCCGGCGTCGGCGACGTCATGGGGCGGCTCTCCTCGTGCTGCGTGCCTCGTGCTGCTGCGCGGCGATATTGCGCGGCGATATTTCGGTCGCGCCGCAGCGGCCTCTAGTGAAAGTCTACGGGAACGCGAGCGTATCGGTACACACTCGTATCGATACGAGAATGTATCGATACACTGGTGTGTCGATTGTGAGTCGTGTAGCTGTGTACAGGAAGCGAGACCGGGGGATGACCTCCCACACCACACCCGCCGGGGCCGCCGCGGGGCCGGACGCCCGCCGCCGCCTCATACGCGAGCTCCTGCTCGTCGTGGGCCTCTTCGCCGTCTACAAGTGCGGCCGTTCGCTCGCCACCGGCCGCACCGAGGAGGCCTTCCGCAACGCCACCCGGGTCTGGGACGCCGAGCGCACCCTGCACCTGCCCGGCGAAGGCCTGGTCCAGCGCCTGCTCCTGCACAGCGACGCCCTCGTGCACACCGCGAACACCTACTACGCGGCCGTGCACTTTCCCGCCACGGTGCTCTTCCTCGTCTGGCTCTACCTGCGCCGCCCCGCGCACTACCTCTGGACCCGCCGGGTGCTGGCCGTCCTGACCGGTGCCGCCCTCGTCCTCCACCTGGCCTTCCCCCTCGCACCCCCGCGGATGCTGGGCGCCGCCCACCTGATCGACACCGGGCAGGTCTACGGCCCGACGGTCTACGGGGCCACCCCCACCACCGACACCGTGGCCAACCAGTTCGCGGCGATGCCCTCGCTGCACTTCGGCTGGGCGCTGATGCTGGCCCTCGGCATGATCGCCGCCACCTCCTCGCGGTGGCGCGGCCTGTGGCTGCTGCACCCGCTGGTCACCCTGCTCGTGGTCGTCGGCACGGCCAACCACTACTGGGTCGACGCCATCGTCGCCACGCTCCTGCTCGGGGCCGCGCTGCTGCTGGTCCCGCGCCCGGCCGGCCGGTCGATCGTCGCCCGGCGCAGCGTGCCGGGCCCGCGCCCGGCGGCGGTGCCCGCGGGCACGGCGGCGGTGCCCGCGGGCTCGGCGGCGGTGTCCGCGGGCTCGGCGTCGGTGGAGACCGCAGGAGCGGTCCGGTGAACGCCACGCTGCTCGCCGTCCTGCTCTGCCTCGCCGCGGCCGTCACCTACGCGGCCGCCGCCGTCGCCCAGGAACGCCTCGCCCGCCGCGCCGTCGCCCGCAGCACCGCCGCGCTGCTCGGCAACGGCGCCTGGTGGTGGTCGGCGGGCCTGAACGCCGCCGCCGCGCTCCTGCACGCCGCCGCCCTGCGGTACGGGCCGCTCACCCTGGTCCAGCCGCTCGGCGCGCTCACCCTCGTCGCCGCCGTGCCCCTGGGCGCCCGCGGGGCCGGGCGCCGGGTCGTGGCCAGCGAGTGGCGCGGCACGCTGGCCACCGTCGTCGGCCTCGGGCTGCTCCTGCTGCCCGCCTCCGGCCCGTCCCCCGACGAGACCCTGACCCTGGCCGAGGCGCTCGCCGTCTCCGGAGCCACGGCCGCGGTGATCGTCATGCTGACCGCACGGACGGACACCCGCTCGGGGCTGCGCCACGCGACGGCGTCCGGGCTGGCCTCCGCGGCCGCCTCGGCCCTGACCCAGACCGTCGCGGTGGCGGGCGGCCGGGGCGGGGCCCTGCTCAGCGTCCGGGTCGTCTCGGTGGCGCTGCTCGTGGTGGTCTTCGCGGTCGGCGGGATGCTCCTGTCCCAGCGCGCCTACCGGGGCGGACTCGGGGCCCCGCTCGCGGTGGTCAACCTGACCAATCCGCTGGCCGCGGCCGCGATCGGCATGATCCTGCTCGGCGAACGCATCCAAGGCGGCGCGCTCGGAGTCCTGCTGGCCGTGGCCGGGGCCCTGGCGGCGGCCCGGGGCGTACTGCTGCTCACCCGGACCCCGCAGCAGACGACGGCCGTTCCGGCCCAGTCCGCCTCCCAGTCCGTGCCCCAGTCCGTGCCCCAGTCCGCGCCTCAGACCGTGCCGATGGCCGGTGTGGCAGCATGAGCCGCATGGCTGCCGACTACGGTTCGTTCCTCTCGTTCCGCTCCAAGGGCTCGATCCTCTCCATCGGTTCGGTGGGCTCCATCCTCTCCATCGGCTCCGTCGGGAGCGTGCTGTCGATCGGCTCCGTCGGCTCGACCCTGTCGGCCGCCTCGGTGGGATCCGTGCTGAGCGCGGGCTCGTTCGCCTCCGCCCAGTCGACGCTGTCGGTGCTGTCCTGGCGCTCCCGCGGCGGATTCCTGGCCCGGGGCGCGACGGGCGCCGCGGGAGTCGCGGTACTGGGCCTGGTGGCGATGGCCGCCCTCAGGCCCGCCCCCGGGTCCGGGCGGCGGCCCGCCTGAGAACCGTTTCGCCTGTTCACGCGTCTCCCCCTGTGAGACCTGAACGGACGCGCGCGCACGACGAGGCGCGCACGGCGGAGCGGAGTGAACGGGCATGGGCATCATCGGCTGGATCATCCTCGGACTGCTGGCGGGCGGGATCGCCAAGGTCCTGCTGCCCGGTCGTGACCCGGGCGGCCTGATCGGCACCACCCTCATCGGGATCGCCGGCGCCTTCACCGGAGGCTGGCTCTCGGCGAAGTTCCTGAACCGGTCGATCCAGAACGACTTCTTCGACCTCGCGACCTGGGGCTCCGCCATCGCGGGCTCGCTGGTCCTCCTCATCGCCTACCGCCTGCTCTTCGGCAACTCCCGCAACTGACCGCCGGGCCCGGGCCGGAGCTCCATGTAGGCCACCGTGCCCGTACGGCGGGCGAGGTCGATCTCCCTTAGGCGGGCGAAGTTCGCGGGGCTCATGAGCCCCTCCCACTCACGGACCGAGTGGACCCGTACCTCGCTGTGCTCCTCGGGGTCGAGGACGATGGCGGCGATCTGCTCGTCGGTGAGGGTGCCGCCGTCGAAGAGGAAGCCGACGTGGTTCGCGGGCCAGGCCTCGCCGCGGTGCGCGATGAACTGCGTGCCCAGCAGCCTGCGCTCCCCCTCGAAGACGATGCCCGTCTCCTCCAGGCACTCCCGGAGCGCGCACTCCCAGGGCGTCTCGCCGTGGTCCATGTTCCCGCCCGGCCACTGCCAGGTCTCCGTGGAGTACGTGGCCCGCAGCTGCACCGGGCGGCCGCGGGTGTCGGTGAAGTAGAGACAGGCGTAACCGGTCGCCCGGGCGATGGTTTCGACGTACTCGGCGGGCGGGAGCCAGACGGACACCGCTCCACCTCCGTCCGGGCCTCGGCCCCTCGGGGATCTCGGGCAGGCACCCTACCCACGCCGCGCGCCGCCCACGCGCGCGCCCGGGCCGCCTGCCGTCCGGTGCGTGCCCGGCTGCTGTTGTCCACGTCCCGGTCCGGATGCACCGGCGTCGGTGGCGGCGCCTACGATGACCGGCCATGGACAGCAGTGAGGCCGGCAGACGGTTGATCGACGGGCGCTTCGAACTCGCGCGGCCCCTGGGCAGCGGTGGGATGGGGACGGTGTGGCGCGCCCGCGACATCGCACTGGACCGGGAGGTCGCCCTCAAGGAGGTGCGGCCGCCGGACCCGGCGACCGCCGCCGCACAGCCCGGGCTGGTCGTCCAGCTGCGCGAACGGGCCGTCCGCGAGGCCCGCGCCCTCGCCCGGCTCGCCCACCCGAACGTGGTCACGATCCACCACATCGTGGAGCCCGAGCCCGGTTCCGACGGCCATCCGTGGATCGTGATGGAGCTCGTCCGGGGCGGCTCCCTGGCCGACCGGCTGGAGGCCGGTCCGATGCCGGTGGCGGACGTGCTGCGCCTCGGGCTCGACCTGCTCTCCGCGCTGCGGGCCGCGCACGCGGAGGGGGTGCTGCACCGCGACGTGAAACCGGCCAACGTGCTCCTGCGCCCCAGCGGCTCCGCGGTGCTCACCGACTTCGGGATCGCCGCCCTGCACGGCGCCACCGGACTGACCTCGACCGGAGCCCTGATCGGCTCGCCGGAGTACATCGCACCCGAGCGGGCGCGCGGCGAGGAGGGACTGGCCGCCTCCGACCTGTGGTCGCTCGGGATGCTGCTGTACGTGGCCGCGGAGGGGGTGCACCCGCTGCGCCGTGCCACCAGCCTGGCCACCGTGGTCGCGGTGCTCGACGAGCCGATCCCCGCGCCCGTCCGGTCCGGCCCGCTGGGACCCGTACTGGAACGGCTGCTGGTACGGGACCTGTCCGTGCGGCCCGACGCCGAGGAACTGGAAGCGCTGCTCCACGGCGCGAGCAGTGCTCTCGGCGGCGCCGCATCCTCGGTGGCACCGCCCGCCGCCTTGGGGAGCTTCGGGCCGGCGACCCCGGGCCCCGGTCCCGCGATGGGCTCCATACCGGGCCCGGGAGGAGCCACGCCCAGCCCCTCCCGGATACCGCACGCGCCGCATACACCGCACACGCCGCCGCCGTTCGTTCCGGGCGCGGGCAACCCGTACGCGTTCACCGTCCCCGTGAGCCTCCCCGCGCCGGCACCCCCGCGCCGTCGCCCTCGCCCCGCCCTGCTCGCCGGACTCCTCGCGGTGGTCCTGGCCGCGGGCGTCGTCGGCCTCGTCAAGTGGCTCCCCGACGGGGACGCCGGCGGCGCCACGGGCAAGAGCGGCGACCCGAAGACCTCGCAGACCCCGGCCGGGTCGGGAGCTGCCTCCCCGGCCACCGGCACCGCCGTGGCCGCGACCCCGGCACCGACCCCGAAGGCGAGCACGCCGAAGCCGGTCACCCAGCCCAAGGGCAGCCTGATCGACCCGGCCAACATCCGCACCGCCGTCGAGGCGTTCAAGCAGCAGACGGGCACCACCACCTTCGTCGACATGAAGGTCTACGACGAGTACGTGCTCGCCGACATCCCCACCGCCCCCGGAGCCAAGACCGTCGACTCCTGGCAGTTCCGCGGCGGCGTCGCCAAGCGCACCGGCCCCTCCGGCACGGTGAAGCCCGGCGAGCCGCTCATGGACATGGCGGCGCTCGACTGGGACGCGCTGCCCGCCCTGCTGGCCGAGTCGACGAAGGAACTCGGCGTCGACAACCCCAGCTCCCGCTACCTCAACGTCTCGCCCTGGCTCGACACCCCCGCGGTCCGCCCCTACCTCAGCGACGAGTACGGACAGGGCGGCTACGTCCTCGCCGGCACCGACTTTAAGATCAAGAAGGTCTACCGGAGCTGACCGCCGGGGAAGCGGAGAACCACCACATGCCGAGCTGGCGCAGCACGCTCACGACCGCCGGGATATCCGGCGCCGGGCTCCGGGCCGACTACACCTACGCGGCCCGCCGGGTCCAGCGCCGGGAACCCGCGCCCTACCTCGCCCTGCGGCTGCTGGCCGCACCCGCGCTCGTGCCCTGGCTGGCGGCCGGGCTCGCCTTCATGAACCGGGTCGACGACGTGGCCGAGACCGGCCCCGCCGATCAACGGGCCTCCGGACTCGAGGAACTGGGCACCGAGGTGCGCCGCGCCCTGGAGACCGGGGACAGCCCCGACCCGCTGCTGCGCGCCTACGCCCATGCCGTCGACTCCCGCGGCCTGCCCGTCGATTGGGTGTTCCGCTTCCTCGACGGCGCGGCAACCGAGGAGGCGGTCTTCGACGGGTTCGCCGCCGAGGAGGAGTTCCAGGCCTACCTCGACGCCTACGCCTGGCCGGGAGTCCTGGTCTTCACCGGCCTGCAGTACCAGGGCGGCCCCGACGCCGAACAGGCCGCTGCCTGGCGGCGGTTCGTGGACGCCGCCCAGCGCGTCGACTTCCTCGCCGACCTCGCCGGTGACCTCGCGGCCGGCCGGCTCTGCATCCCGCGGGCCCGCCTCGCCGAACACTCCGTGACCCGCGCCGACCTCGAACAGGCCAGGGACACCCCGGCCGTACGGGAACTGCTGGCCGCCGAGTGCGGACGGGCCCGTACCGCACTGGCCGCCGCCGAAGGCATCCTCGACCTCACCGCACCCGGGCTGAGGGCGGTCGCGCTGACGATGACCGAGCTCATGGAACACCAGCTCACGGCAGTGGAGCGGGCCGGCGCCGGGGCCCTGCGCAAGGACGTCGGCTACGGCTTCACGGCTCCGCTGCGCACCTTGGTCCGCGCCAGGGCGTGCAGGCCGCGTACCGCCGTCTGACGCACCTGACGCACCTGACGCTCCTGAGGTGCCTGACACACCTGGGCCGCCGCCGGGCCCTCTTCGGGGCCCGGGCTCAGGCCGCTTCGTGGCCGGAGCGGTGGCGCAGGCGGTCGGCCGCACGGCGGCCGCGGGCCTCCAGGGGGAGGACTCCGGTGGCCGCGGCGAGGCCGAAGGGCGGCATGTCGGCGTAGATCGACTCGTACGAGCCCTCCGGCACGATGTACGACTCGTGCCACAGGCCCACGTGCCCGCGGACCTTGCCCGCGCGCTCCTTGCCGTTGATGATCGCCCAGACCCGGTGGTGGAGCATGTCGGGGGCCGAGGCGTAGGCGTAGAGCTTCTCCTTGGACTCCCAGTACTGGACCACGTAGTACGTGCGCGGCGAGGCGGTGAGCAGGACGTGACCGAGCAGGCCCCGGCCCTCGTCCCGGGCCAGTTCGCGGAGCATGCGGGGCATGGCGAGCACGACCGGGACCCATTGGTGGAGGGCCCAGAAGTGGTTGATGCGTAATCCGAGCAGGAGGACGACGACGTCGCCCTCGGCGGCCGCGGTGGTGCGGCCCGGTATCGGCTTGGCGGACACTCTGCCTCCAGGGGGTCCCGGTGGGATCGCGGCACTGACGGGCGGTGCCGCCCGTGTGAATTATTGGATAGTGGCACTCTCCAAGGGAAGGCTCAAGAGATGCGACTGGCGGAGTTGAGCGAGCGCAGCGGCGTCTCCACGGCGACCATCAAGTACTACCTGCGCGAAGGACTGTTGGCGCCGGGGCGGCGGGTCAGTGCGACGACCGCCGAGTACGACGAGGGGCATCTGCGGCGACTGAGGCTGGTCCGCGCACTCATCCAGGTCGGCGGGATCACGGTGGCCACGGCCCGGGAAGTGCTCGCGCACGTCGACGACGAGTCCCTGGGGCGGACGCTGCGGATCGGCGCGGCGCTGTGGGCACTGCCGCAGGGGCCCGAGCCGGACGAGGAGGAGCAGGCGGTGATCACCGCTCGGCGTGAGGTGGACCGGCTGCTGGGGATGCTCGGCTGGTCGACGGCCCGGGAGGTGGGGGACGTGTCCCCGGTGCACCGCTCGCTCGTGTCGGCGGTGTCCACCCTCATCCGGCTCGGCTATCCGTGGGACGCCGAACTGATGGCTCCGTACGCAGAGTTGATGCACCGGGCGGCCGTGCGCGACTTCGACCTCATGGAGGCGTACCCGTCCGAGGAGGAGAAGGTGGAGACGGCGGTGGCCGCTGCCATCCTCGTGCAGCCGGTACTGAAGGCCATGCACCGGCTGGCGCAGGAGGAGGAGTCGGCGCGGCGGTACGGGCTGGAGTGAGGCGGTCGGCGAACCCGTCCGACACCTTCGGCCTGCCGCAAGCTCGTTCAGTAGGCGCCGTTGACGTTGTCGATCGAACCGTAGCGGGCCGCCGCGTAATTGCACGCGGCCGTGATGTTGGCGACCGGGTCGTAGGAGTCCATCGGTGTGCCGGGTACGTGATAGGCCTGGAAGGTCGGGTCGATGACCTGGAGGAGCCCCTTGGAGGGGATGCCGGCCGCCGCGTTGGAGTCCCAGTTGTTGATGGCCAACGGATTCCCCGAGGATTCGCGCATGACGTTGCGGTGAATTCCTTCGTAGCTACCGGGAATTCCGTGCTGCGCCATCACGTCGAGCGACTCCCGGATCCAGCCGTCGAGGTTGTCCGCGTAGCCGGTGGCGGCCTTGACCGCGGCCGGAGCGGCAGCGGCGGCGGCAGCCGGGGCGGCGGCGGTGAGGTTCAGCTTCAGCCCGGGGCGGATGGCCGAGGGGTCGGCGCCGACGATGCTCTTGTTGGCCTCGTAGAGCTTCTCCCAGCCGCCGCCGATGGAGTGCTCGGCCGCGATCTTGCTCAGGGTGTCCCCGCTGACCACGGAATACGTCGTGGGGGCGACGGCCACCTCGGCCGCCCCGGCCGTGGTCGCGCTGATCAGCGGGAGGGCCAGCGCCGCACTGCCGGAACCGGCGAGTGCCAGCTTGCGGGTGAGTGCGTTGTGCTGCTTCGGCCGGCGGTGCTTTCCCTGTGCGGGCATGGCGGAATTCCTCACGTGGGGGTACGGAAGAGCCCTGGCGGAGGCCGGTTTCGGCAGCTGACCACCGGGAATGAGGTGACCGTAGGCGAGCCCGGCGGGCCGGAACAAGACGCGAATTCGACCGGGAGATCAACTTCTCCCATTCGGCCCGGCGGATGACCTTGAAAACGGGTCGGTGAATTCCCGAATATCCAACAGGGAAAAGGGAATCGCCCTGCACGGGGAAATGATGTTGACGCCTCCGGCGTGACTCACATCACGGCCCCGCGGCTGGAATCCCAATTCGGGCAAGTCGCCTGTCGCCGGGGCCGATTCGGACGACCCGCCCGTTGGTCGCGAATCGCCCATCGCGGGCCATTAACCCCTCACCGGCCGCCTCGCCCGGTGATCGACGGCGTCAGAGGCTCCGCGTCATGAACGTGCTGTTCGGGTCCGGCCGGTAGTCCGCGAACGGCTCGCACGGGGCGAACCCGAACTTCCCGTACAGCCTCCTGGCGGGCAGGAAGAACTCGGCCGATCCGGTCTCCAGGCTCAGCCGGGTGAATCCCATGGCCGTGGCCTCGGTGATGATGTGTTCCAGCAGCCGGGAGGCGACCCCGCTGCGCGTGAGCGTCGGGGCGGTGCGCATCGACTTCAGTTCCGCATGCTCCGCGTCCAGCCTCTTGATCGCACCGCACCCCACCACGGTGTCACCGTCCATGACCGACCAGAAGGTCACCTCGGGCCGGCGAAGCCCTTCGAGATCGAGGGCGTGCTTGCTCTCCACGGGCGTGAGGGACCGCATCTGCCGGACGTGCTCGTCGAGGAAACCGGCGATCTCCGGGCCGGACAGGTCGTCCACCGTGATGTTCATTCCGTCCGCCCTCCTGTGCGGCTCTCGGTGCCGCAGGTGCCGTGCCGTGTCGCCGGGCCGCCTCGGGAGGAGGGGGCGCAGGCGAGGCGTCGACTAGCCTGCGGCACCATGATGCGTGCTTGGATTCTGCCGGTGCTGGTCGTTTTCTGCGGCTCGGTCGTCGGGATGGGGCTGGTCTTGCAGGGGAGCCCCGGCACGGCTGTAGCCCTCCTGCTGCCGTTCCTGATGATCGCAGGCGTGAACTCTCCCTTGATCTTCCCGAGGTCGATCGGCGCGCAGGAGGCGCAGCGCCGTAGTGCGGTCGACGGCCGGCCGGTCGTCTTCTGGCGGCCGGGCTGCCCGTACTGCATACGGCTGCGGATCCGACTGGGCCTCAGGGCAGGCCAGTTGCAGTGGGTCGACATCTGGCGCGACCCGGCGGGAGCCGCGGTGGTCCGAGAGGCCAACGACGGCAACGAGACCGTGCCGACCGTCGTCGTGGCGGGCCGGCCGCACACCAACCCCGCTCCCGAGTGGGTGCGCGAACAGCTCTCCGCTTCCGCGTGAGCTGAAGAGAGCGCCCTGCGGTGAGGTGCCCGTAGACGCAAAACGGCTGTGGCGGGGAGACGGGCTAGGACAGCCGCGCGAGCTCCCGCAGGGAGGCCGTGACCGATCCCGCGCTCGCGGGCAGCAGGGGGAGGCGTACGTCGGGGGTCGGGATGCGGCCCTGTGCGTACAACACGCCCTTGATCACCGCGGGGTTGGGCTCGGCGAACAGGGTCGCGGAGAGTCGGGCCAGCCCGTGGCCCAGGGCGCGGGCACGGTCCGCTTCGCCCGCCTGCCAGGCGGCCGCGAGCTCGGTGAACCGGGCCGTCGCGAGATGGGCCGACGCCAGGACCCCACCCGCCGCGCCCAGGGCGAGCAGGGGGGAGAGGAAGGCGTCGTCGCCCGCCAGCACCGCGAAACCGTCCGGCAGATCACCGAGCAGCGCCACCGCCTCCCCGTCGAGCGAGCCGACGGCGTACTTCACCGCCGCCACCCCGGGCAGCGCGCCGACCTCCCGCAGCAGGGCCGCGTCCAGCGGCAGCCCGGTGCGGTACGGGACGTGGTAGACGACCAGAGGTACGGGGCTCACCCGGGCCAGCCGCTCGAAGTGCGCCAGCACCCCGGCGGCCGAGGGCCGTACGAACGCGGGCACGGTCACCAGCGCCGCCCGCACCTCGGGCCACCGCTCCAGCCGGCCGAGCGACTCCTCGGCGGCCCGGGTCCCGCTCGCCCCGGCCCCCACGGTCAGCGCCGCCCCGCGCTCGCGGCAGACCCGGGCGCAGACCTCGGTGACCAGGTCGCGCTCGGCCTCGTCGAGGGAGGCCGGCTCGCCCGTGGTGCCCAGCGCCACGATGCCGGTGGCTCCCGCGCCGAGCACCTCGTGGGCGAGGGCCTCCAGGGCATCGGCGGCGACTTCGCCGGCGGCGGTGAAGGGGGTGATCAGCGGCACGTGGATGCCGTGCGGGGCGTAGGGGGCATGCGGGGCGTTCGGGCCGCGGTCGGCGTCGGCCGGGGGCGTGGGCGAGGTCCTGGGCGTCTGGGTCATGGGTCGAGCCTGACTCGCTCCGAGCGTCGAATCCAGTTCGCGTTTCCCGGGTGAACCGTAAGCTGATCCGATGCTCGATGTACGACGCCTGCGCCTCCTGCGCGAACTCGCCCAGCGGGGGACCATCGCCGCGGTCGCCGAGGCGCTCTCCTTCAGCCCTTCGGCCGTGTCCCAGCAGCTCTCGGTCCTCGAACGCGAGGCCGGTCTGCCCCTGCTGGAGCGCACCGGACGCCGGGTCCGGCTCACGCCCGCCGGCCAGAACCTGGTCCGGCACGCCGACGCCGTCCTGGAGCTCCTGGAGCGGGCCGACGCGGAGCTCGCGGAGGCGCGGGGCGGGCTGGCCGGAGCGCTGCGGATCGGCTCCTTCCCCACCGCGGCCCGGGCCATCGTCCCGGCGGCCCTGGCCGAGCTGGGCCGCCGGCACCCGGCGCTGGAGCCGATGGTGTCGGAGACGGACCCGGCGGCGGTCGGGCACGCGCTGCGGGCCGGGGATCTGGACGTGGCCCTGATCCACGCGTACGACTTCGTCCCCGCGCCGGACGAACCCGGGCTCGCCACGGAACCGCTCTACCGCGAGGCGATGTACCTGGCGACCCCGGCGGCCTGGGCGCCCGAGGCCGCAGCCTCCCCGCCGCATGCGGCTACAGCCCCACCTGCCGAACCCGGCGCACCGGGCGGGGCCGCAGCTCCGGCCGGGGCGGGCGGCGTCGGCCAGCGCGCGTTGCTCCGTACGCATGCCGACGCGCCCTGGATCACTGCCACGCCCGGCACGCTCTGCCACGCCATGACCGTGCGCGCCTGCGAGGACGCCGGGTTCGTGCCGAGGATCCGCCACCAGGTGGACGAGTTCGCGACCGTACTGGCACTGGTCGCGGCGGGCCAGGGCGCGGCGGTGGTGCCTCAGCTGGGGATCACGGGACAGCCGGATCCGGCCGTCGTACTCACCCGCCTCGTCATGGAGCGCCGCACCAACGTGGCCTTCCGCAGCGGCTCCGCGGCCCACCCCGCCGTAGCCGCCTTCAGCACGGCCCTGCGAGCGGCCCTACCGCCGGACCTGCCCGGGCAGTAGGGCTAGTGCTGTGACCGGAAAGGTTCACCGGGTCACGCCGCCCGGCACGGCACCTCGCCGCGTTGTCGGACCACGCCAGTACGTCCAGTACGAGGCGTGGTCCTCCGCCTTGCGATGCACCGCACCGGACGACGCGACCCGGCAAACCTTTCCGGCCACAGCACTAGAGAGCGCCTTGCCGGCGTGCCGGGCTGCCGGGCTGCCGGAGTGTCCGTTCCCGGGACGGCGCGTGTACGTTGGCCGGACCGGGGGAAGCCCGAGGGGGACCTCCGGTGCAGTCGACCGGACAGTGATCGAGAGCGGGGTAGCACGTGACGCATCGCGTACGAGGGGTCATCGCACGGAGCAAGGGCGCGCCGGTGGAGACCACGACGATCCTCGTGCCCGACCCGGGCCCCGGCGAGGCGCTGGTACGGGTTCAGGCCTGCGGGGTCTGTCACACCGACCTGCACTACCGGGAGGGCGGGATCAACGACGAGTTCCCCTTCCTGCTCGGTCACGAGGCGGCCGGGGTCGTCGAATCGGTCGGGCCGGACGTCACCTCCGTCGCCCCCGGCGACTTCGTCGTCCTCAACTGGCGCGCGGTGTGCGGAAGCTGCCGCGCCTGCAAGCGCGGCCGTCCCTGGTACTGCTTCGCCACGCACAACGCGACCCAGCCCATGACCCTGGAGGACGGCACCCCGCTCTCCCCGGCCCTGGGCATCGGCGCCTTCGCCGAGAAGACCCTGGTCGCCGCCGGCCAGTGCACCAAGGTGGACCCGGCCGCCTCGCCGGCCGCCGCCGGACTGCTGGGCTGCGGGGTGATGGCCGGTCTGGGCGCCGCCCTGAACACCGGCAACGTCGGCCGCGGCGACTCCGTGGCCGTGATCGGCTGCGGGGGAGTGGGCAACGCCGCCGTCGCCGGGGCCAGGCTGGCCGGCGCCTCCCGCATCATCGCCGTCGACCTGGACGACCGGAAGCTCGAGTGGGCGCGCGGACTCGGAGCCACGCACACCGTCAACGGCGGTACGCAGGACGTGGTCAAGGCCATCCAGGAGCTGACCGGCGGCAACGGGGCCGACGTGGTCATCGAGGCCGTCGGCCGCCCGGAGACGTACAAGCAGGCGTTCTACGCCCGCGACCTGGCCGGCACCGTGGTGCTGGTCGGCGTCCCGACGCCGGAGATGCAGCTCGAACTCCCGTTGCTGGACGTCTTCGGACGCGGCGGCGCCCTGAAGTCCTCCTGGTACGGGGACTGCCTGCCCGAGCGGGACTTCCCGCTGCTCATCGACCTGTACCTGCAAGGCAGGCTCGACCTGGACGCGTTCGTCTCCGAGCGGATCGCCCTGGACGGGGTCGAGGCGGCCTTCGCGCGGATGGAGCGCGGCGAGGTGCTCCGTTCGGTGGTCGAGTTCTGAGCACGGACGGATCCTGGGGCGTGGAGGGATCGTTGGCCGTCGGCGGACCTCCGGCCGTCGGCGGACGTCCGACCGTCGGCGGCGGGTCTCCGACCGTCGGCGGACCTCAGACCGCCGACGGGCCTCTCACCGCCCGCGAGCCGATGACCGACCCGGGGCAGGCCCGCGCCGCCGCTCGCGCGATCGCGGCGGCGGCCCTGGGGCGGGACCCCGGCCCCCTGGCCACCGCCGCGAGCGGTTCCCACCACGTGTACGTCGGCGCGGACGCGGTCGTGAAGCTCATCGGTGCGTCCTCCCACGCGCGGCTCAACCGGGAGATCGCGCTCGTGCCCCACCTGCCCGCCGGACTCGCGGCCCCGCTGCTCGGCAGCGGGATCCACCGGCTGGAGACGGGCGACGAAGTCCGCTACGCCTGCTACGCCCGCGTGCCGGGGACGGCTCCCGGCATGGGCATGCCCGGCGTGGACGCGGCGACGGCGCGCGCGTTGGCCGAGGAGGCGGTCGAGCGGCTCGGCCGGCTCCACGCCTGGGTGCCCGGGGGCGGGGCCGAACGGACGCTGAGGGAAACCCTCGACCACGGAGGGTTCACCGGCAGGGCCGAGTTCCTCGCCGGGATCGAGGCCCTCATCGAGCGCGATCGGCACGGAACCGTGCCCTCCCACCTGCTCGACGGGCTGCTTGCGATCGCGCACGACGCACCCCCGCATGCCCGTGCGGTCGTCCCGGTCCACGCGGACTGCCACTGGGACAACTGGCTCGCCCACGGCCGGAGCGTGACGGCCCTGCTGGACTTCGAATGGGCCCGCTTCGGTGACCCCGTCGACGACTGGTTCTTCCTGATCCGGTTCAGCGGCCCGCACAGGGAGAACGTCCTCGACGTCGTCGCCCGTGCGACGGGTACCCCTCCCGACACCCTTCGGGCAGGCTGCGAGGTCCGCGAAGCGACCCACCTCGCAGCCGACCTCCGCGTCGCACTGGAACGCCCCGACGTCCACGCACGGATGGCCGCGGACCGGCTCCGCTCGCTGGAGGAGCTCATCGGCGGGCGCTTCTGGTGGCGCCCGGACCCGCCAGTGACCCCGGGTGCGGCAAGCGGCGCCCCCGGGTGCCTCGCGTAAGCTCGGGCGGGCCCGCCGTCCCGGTGCGTCATCACCCCCGGCCCCGGAACGGCTGCCGCGCACACCACCGCACCGCGCCGACCCCAGGGACCTCCCGTGACCCCCGTGAACCCCGTGACTGTGACCCCCGCGACCGCCGCCGGCAGCTACCGCCAGCCCGGTGTCGTCCTCACCGACCACCACTTCACCGTCCCGCTCGACCACGCCCGCCCCGAGGGCGAGCGGATCGAGCTGTACGCCCGCGAACTGGTCGCCACCGGCAAGGACCCGGAGTCCCTGCCCTGGCTGCTCTACCTGGAGGGCGGACCCGGCTTCGGCGCCCGCAGGTTCGCCGGGCGGCAGGCATGGCTGGAGCGGGCCCTCACCGAGTACCGGGTGCTGCTCCTCGACCAGCGCGGAACCGGCCGCTCCACCCCGGCCAACCGGCAGACCCTGCCGCTGCGCGGCGGCCCCGCACAGCAGGCCGAGTACCTCGCCCACTTCCGCGCCGACTCCATCGTGCGCGACGCCGAGACCATCCGTCCGCTCCTCACCGGCGGTGCGCCCTGGACGGTCCTCGGCCAGAGCTTCGGCGGCTTCTGCGTCACCCACTACCTGGGCGCCGCCCCCGAGGGGCTGAGCGCCGCCCTCATCACCGGCGGGCTGCCCTCCCTCGACGCCACCGCCACCGAGGTGTACGAAGCCGCGTACCCCCGCGTCGCCCGCAAGAACCGGGCGCACTACGCCCGCTACCCCATGGACGCGGAGCGGGCCCGCCGCATCGCCGCACACCTCCTCGAGCGCCCGGCCCGGCTCCCCGGCGGCTACCTGCTGACGGCCGAGGCCTTCCAGTCCCTCGGTCTGCTCCTCGGCGTCTCCGACGGCAGCCACCAGCTGCACTACCTGCTGGAGGACGCCTTCGTCCCCACCCCGGACGGGCCCGCCCTCTCCGACGCCTTCCTGGAGGCCGTGCACGCCCAGCTGTCCTTCGCCGGGCACCCGCTCTATGCCCTGCTGCACGAGGCGATCTACGCTCAGGACGGGGGCGCGCCCATCGGCTGGGCCGCCGAGCAGGTCCGCTCCGGGCACCCGCGGTTCGACGCCGCGATGACCCTCGCGGGCACGGAGCCGCTGTACTTCACCGGTGAGACCATCCACCCCTGGCACTTCGACTGCGACCCGGCGCTCGCCCCGCTGCGCGAGACCGCCGCGCTGCTGATGGCGCGCACCGGCTGGACCCCGCTGTACGACCGGGCGCGGCTCGCGGTCAACGAGGTGCCGGTGGCCGCGGCCGTCTACCACGACGACATGTACGTGGACACCGCCCACTCCCTGGCCACCGCCGGGGCGATCCGCGGGCTGAAGACCTGGGTGACGGACGAGTTCGAGCACGACGGGGTACGCGCCGGAGGCCCGCGCGTCCTCGACCGGCTGCTGGCGCTCGTACGCGACGAGGCCTGAACCGCGGGCCGCGACCGCGGGCTCGAAGAACGACCCGCCGGCGTCGAGGAGGGCCGTCACCAGCCCCTGTGCGTCCCTTCGCCTATGGTGCGACCCATGAACGAACGACAGTACGGGCCCGCCCCGTTGGAGCCCATGCCCACCGACTGGCAGCGCGCGCTGGCCGTCGTGGCGCACCCGGACGACCTGGAGTACGGCTGCGCGGCGGCCATCGCGGACTGGACGGACGGCGGCCGCGAGGTCGTCTACCTGCTCGCCACGCGCGGCGAGGCCGGCATCGACACCATCGACCCCGAGACGTGCGCCCCGCTGCGCGAGGCGGAGCAGCGCGCGAGCGCGGCCGTCGTCGGCGTGCCCACGGTGGAGTTCCTCGACCACCGCGACGGGGTCCTGGAGTACGGCCCGGAGCTGCGCCGGGACATCGCGGCGGCCATCCGGCGCCACCGCCCCGAGCTGGTGATCACGATGAACCACCGGGACACCTGGGGCGGGGCCGAGGGCGGCGGCTACTGGAACACCCCGGACCACAAGGCGGTCGGCCGGGCCACCCTGGACGCCGCGGGCGACGCCGGCAACCGCTGGATCTTTCCCGAACTCCTCACGGAACAGGGCCTGGAGCCGTGGAACGGGGTGCGCTGGGTCGCGGTGTCCGGCACCACGACGCCCACGCACGCGGCCGACGCCGGCCCCGGCCTGGAGCGTTCGGTGAAGTCCCTGATGGAACACAAGGCGTACATTGCCGCGCTGACCGACGAGGACCCGGAGACGTACGTACGCACCTTCCTGACGGGCAACGCCCAGCAGGCGGCCGCCCGGTTCGGGGGCCGTCCCGCGGTGCCGTTCGAGGTCTTCCCGCGTTAGCCGGTCCGCCCTAAGGTGTGCGCGTGATCGACACCATCAGCACGGAGATCGCGGAGGGTGAGGAACGGATCCGTCTGGACGTCGCGGACGGGATCGCGGAACTCACCCTCTGCCGGCCGGAGAAGCTCAACGGCTGGAGCTGGGAGTCCACGCGCCAGCTCGGCCTGCTGGCGGACCGGATCCGCTTCGACCCCGCCGTCCGGGTGGTCCTGCTGCGGGCCGAGGGCCGCGCGTTCTGCGCGGGCATCGACGTGACGGCCCCGGGCGGCGCGATCACCGGCGGCTCGGCGGCCGAACGCAACCGCAACTACTACGAGGGCATCCGCTGGGTCCACGAACGCTTCGCGGTCCTGGCCCGGCTCCCGCAGCCGGTGGTGGCCGCGGTGCAGGGGTACTGCCTGGGCTTCGGCTTCGAACTGGCCCTGATGGCGGACGTCCGGGTGGCATCGGAAGATGCCGTCTTCGCCCTGCCGGAGGCCCAGTTGGGCGTCGCGGTGGACGCGGGCGGCGACCTGCGCATCGCCCGGGAGGCGGGCGCCGGATGGGCCAAGTTCCTGGCCCTGACCGGCCGCCGGATCGACGCCCGGACGGCGGAGCGCCTCAACCTCCTCCAGCAGGTCGTCCCCGCAGGGGAGTTGGAAGCAGTCGCCCGTGCCCTCGCGGCGGAGATCGCGGCCAACGCCCCGCTCGCCGTTCAGGGCATCAAGCGCGCGATCGACTCCTACGCGGACGCAGCCCTGCCCGCGGCCCTGGACCGGGTGGCGATGACGGCGGCCCTCACCCTCACCTCGGAGGACTCCCGCGAGGGCTACACCGCGAAGGCGCAGCGCCGTCCCCCGCACTTCACCGGAGGCTGAGCAAGGGCCGGGCCGAGAACGCGAACTCCTGCCCGTCCCGTTCGACGCGTACGCGGGGCCCCGCTCCTCCTCTACGTCTCCAGGCGCAGGAGGGCCAGGGCGCGCGCCGAGACCGCGGGGAGGGGTTCCCGGCCGCCTTCGGCCGCCCAGTGTTCGAGGGCGACGGTGACCGCGTCGATGAGGACGGCCGCGAGGATCCGTGTCTCCAGGGCGGATTCGGGGCGCCCCGTGCGGACCGCGAGGACGGGCACCAGGCGGTCCTGCATCGCGCGCGCGGCCGCGAGCCAGCGCATCCGTATCTCGGGGACGCCGCCCATCACCTGGATCAGGCGGGCCGTCTGCCCCGGGCCCTCGTAGCGCGTGCCCGCGGTGGCGGTGGTGAAGGCGGCCTGGACCGCTTCGGTGAGGGGCTCCGCCGCGGGCCGCAGGGCGAGTTCCTCGACCAGGGTGGAGACGCCCGCGGTCAGCACCGGGGTCAGGGCGTCCTCCTTCGTCGGGCAGTACCGGTAGAAGGTGCGCAGCGAGATGCCGGCCGCCCGCGCGATGTCGTCGACGGTGGTGGCTTCGAACCCCCGCTCCGAGAACAGGTCGGCGGCGGCCTCCGCGATCTCGTACCAGGTGGCCTCCCTGCGCCGTGCCGTCAGGGACGGGCGGTTTCTGCTCACCGTGCTCACCGCAGGACCTCCAAGGCGTGGATGGCGGCTGTGGACGGGGTCAATGTGCCACACGATCGCACCCTGGCGTGTCGTGCCGGAATGACGTAACGGGCCGGACGGGGCGGGCGCGCCTGCGCCCCGCCGCGTCAGGGGATGAACGGGCCGCGCCCCAACTGGTCCCGGATCGGCACCACTTCGGGGTTGACCAGGGAGCGCCGCTGCCAGTTCGCCCCGTCCACCACCAGGGTGTGGCCGGTGATGAAGCGGGCGTAGGGCGAGGCCAGGAAGGTGGCGGCCCAGCCCAGTTCGCGCGGTGCCCCGACCCGCAGGGCGGGCTGCCTGGCGTCCTTGTCGTCCGGGGCGGACCGTTCCAGGCCGCCCCGGATGTCCTCGGTCATGTCGGCGTGCGGGAACAGGCCCGGCACCAGTCCGTTGATCTGGATGCCGTACGGTCCCCACTCGACGGCGAGGGTTTCGACGAGGTTCTTCACCCCCGCCTTGGCGGCGGCGCTGTGCGCGTAGCCGGGGCCGCCGGTCCAGGCGTACGAGGCGCCGATGTTCACGATGGATCCGGCGCTGCCCGCGGCGAGGTGGCGGCGGCCGAACTCCCGGGTCACGAACCAGGTGCCGGTCAGGGTGATGTCGACCACCGCGCGCCAGGCGTTGGGGGACAAGTCCTCGGCCGGGCAGGGGAAGTTGGCGGCAGCGTTGTTGATGAGCACGTCCGGGACCCCGCCGAAGGCGGCCGCGGCGGCGTCGAAGACCTCGGCGACCCGCTCGGGGTCGCGGATGTCGCAGACGGCGGCCGTCACCCGGCCCGCTCCCGGGACGGCCGCCAGCTCCTCCTGGGCGGACTTGAGCTGCTCGATCCGGCGGCCGGCGATCACCAGGTCCGCGCCGAGCCGCGCGAACTCGGCGGCGATGGCCTTGCCCAGCCCGGTCCCGCCGCCGGTCACGAGCACCGCCCGGCCGGTGAACGTGCCGGGGGGCAGGGCCGCGGAACCGAGCGGCGGGGGCGCGGGCAGGCCGCGCGTGGGGGTCTCCATGCGCCCATCGATAGCGTGCGGGCGCCGAGACCGCCATGGGCGTGCCGGGGCCAGTTGCTTCCCGCTACTTCTCGGGCGCGTAGGCCTGCTTGCTCGCGCAGGTCCAGATCATCGCGCTGTCCGTCAGGGTGAGCAGATCGCGGAAGGAGCCGCCGACCCGGTCGTCGTCCGAGACGGCGCGGGCCTCGGTATTGACGTCGGCGCTCGCGCCCGCCGGGTTTGGGAGGACGAGCGGGGACCCCGTGCCCGGCCAGTAGGCCGCCCGTACGTAGCGGGCGTAGCCCTCGACGAAGGTGGCGGCGGCGCCGACCGTCACGTTCGTGGTCGGGCTGATGGCCTCGAAGGTCAGGGTCTCGTAGCCGGTGACCGGTCCGGGGGCGGCGGGCGGTGCGTCGTACGGCTTCTTCCAGACGGCCGGGGTGCGGCGCCGCAGCTCCCGGTAGTTCTCCGCCTCGTAGCCGACGACGCGGCCCTTGTCGTCGATGCCGCTCGCCTCGGTGCCCGTCGTCCAGTCCGTCTCGTTCCAGACCGGCAGGCTGTAGGGCGGGTAGCCGCCGCCGGCCGGCCAGACCACCGGGAAGGTCTTGCTGACGATCCGGTCGTTCTCGGGGTCCTCGTACTCCGTGTGGGCGGTTCCGAGCACGTCCCCGCGCTTGTTGATGCCGTCCACCGTCACGATCCGGGTCCCGGGGTGCGCGTCCTCGGGTACGGGCAGTTCGCGGACCACGGTGCCGTTCGCCCACTCCTTCGGGGTGCCGGCGTCCATGCCGACGACCCGGCCCGCGTCGTTGACGTCACCGGCGCCCGTGCCGGCGGAGGCGCCGGTCAGCAGCCGTACCGCCGCGTCCCCCGCGCGGTAGGTGAAGGCGGCGTGCGCGCGGTCCGATGAGCGCTCCAGGGTGCCGACCATCAGGCCCTTGGCGTTGACGGCCGTGACGCTGCCGTTCTGGAAGCCGGCCGGCAGCGGGACGGGGTGGACCGTGCGGTCCGCGGTCCAGTACGCCGGGAGGCCGCGGCTCTCCCCGACGGCGAGACCGTCCGCTCCGAGTCCGTTCACGGCCCCGGAGGTCCAGGGGCCGGACGGCAGGGCCGGCAGCCGGACGGCGTCCGGCACGCACGCGGTGGCGGTGGCGGCGGCGGAGGCGACCGTAGGGGTGCCCGTCGGGGCGGCTACCGCGTACGAGGCCGGCGCGGCGGAGGCCGGAGCGGTGGCCGTGACGAGACCCGCCAGGACGGCGCCGGCCGCGAGCGCGGACATGCTTCTGCTCATGTGGTGCTTCCCCCAGGATGTGTGCAGCGCCCCGCCCCGGCGGCGGGATCCCCGTGCCCGTCAGCCGTCTCCGATCATGACGTGCCCGTGTCATATGTTGCCCGAAAGGGGGCGGGATGCGACCGGATCGGCGCGTGTCGTTGCGGACCGACCCGTTCCCGTGACGCCCACTGGTTCCCACAGCTGCAAGCGACCGCTTAGTATGCCCGCGAGGCGTGGTTCCCGTCGGCGGCTGGAGGCCCCGGATGCAGGCATGGCGAGTACACACCCCCGGCGAGCCCCGCGAGGCCATGCGCCTCGAAGAGGTGCCCGAACCGGTGCCCGGCGAGGGCGAGGTGAGGCTCAAGGTGCTCGCCGCCAACGTCAACTTCCCCGACGCACTGCTCGTGCGCGGCCAGTACCAGATCCGCCCACCGCTCCCCTTCACCCCCGGGGTGGAGATCTGCGGCGAGACCGACGACGGCCGCCGCGTCATCGCCAACCCGAGCCTGCCGCACGGCGGTTTCGCGCAGTACGTCACCGCCCCCGCGCGCGCCCTGCTCCCCGCCCCGGACACCCTCGACGACGCCGAGGCGGCCGCCCTGCACATCGGCTACCAGACCGGCTGGTTCGGCCTGCACCGCCGGGCCCGGATCCGGGCCGGGGAGACCCTCCTCGTGCACGCCGCCGCCGGCGGGGTGGGCAGCGCCGCCGTCCAGCTCGGCAAGGCCGCCGGAGCCACCGTCATCGGGGTCGTCGGCGGCAAGGCCAAGGTGCGCACCGCCGAGGAGCTCGGCTGCGACCTCGTCATCGACCGCACCGGCGAGGACCTGGTCGCCCGGGTCAAGGAGTTCACCGGGGGCCGCGGGGCCGACGTGGTCTACGACCCGGTCGGCGGCGAGGCCTACGCCGCCTCGGCCAAGTGCGTGGCCTTCGAGGGACGGATCGTCGTCGTCGGCTTCGCGAGCGGCACCATTCCCACCCCCGCGCTGAACCATGCCCTCGTCAAGAACTACGCGATCCTCGGCCTCCACTGGGGCCTGTACGCCGCCAAGGACCCGGCCGCGATCGCCGCCTGCCACACCGAGCTCACCCGGCTCGCCGCCGACGGCTCCATCAGACCGCTGGTCAGCGAACGGGTTCCGCTCGCCGGAGCCGCGGACGCCGTGCAGCGCCTCGCCGACGGGACCACCACCGGCCGGCTGGTCGTCGTACCGGCCCTGGACGCCGCGCTGCCCGCCGCCCCGGCAGGGGGCTCCCGATGACGGCCGCCGCGCACACCGCCGAGCAACTGCGCGCCCGCGTACGGGAACTGCTGGCCGCGCACCCGCCCGCCGGCACCGCGCGCGAGGAGTTCCTGGGGGCCCGCTTCGACGCCGGACTCGCCTGGGTCCACTACCCCGAAGGCCTCGGCGGCCTCGGCGCGCCCCGCTCCCTGCAGGCCGTCGTGGACGCCGAGCTGGAAGCGGCCGGAGCCCCCGACAACGACCCGCGCCGGATCGGCATCGGCCTCGGCATGGCCGCGCCCACGATCCTCGCGTACGGCACCGAGGAGCAGAAGCGGCGCTTCCTGCGCCCGCTGTGGCTCGGCGAGGAGGTGTGGTGCCAGCTCTTCAGCGAGCCGGGCGCCGGCTCCGACCTGGCCGCCCTCAGCACCCGCGCGGTGCGCGAAGGGGAGGAGTGGGTGGTGGACGGCCAGAAGGTGTGGACCTCCAGCGCCCACACCGCCCGCTGGGCCATCCTGATCGCCCGCACCGACCCGGCGCTGCCCAAGCACCAGGGCATCACCTACTTCCTGTGCGACATGACCGCGCCCGGCGTCGAGGTGCGCCCGCTGCGGCAGATCACCGGCGAGGCCGAGTTCAACGAGGTCTTCCTGACCGGAGTGCGGATCCCCGACGCCCACCGCCTCGGCGAGGTGGGCCAGGGCTGGGCGGTGGCCCGCACCACCCTGATGAACGAACGCGTCTCCATCGGCGGCATGCGGATCCCGCGCGAGGGCGGCATGATCGCCCCGGTCGCCGCCGCCTGGCGCGAACGGCCGGAGCTGCGCACGCACGACCTGCACCGGCGGCTGCTGGAACTGTGGGTCGAGGCCGAGGTCGCCCGGCTGACCGGCGAGCGGCTGCGCCAGCAGCTCGCCCAGGGCCAGCCCGGACCCGAGGGCTCGGGCATGAAGCTGACCTTCGCCCGGCTGAACCAGGAGATCAGCGGCCTGGAGGTGGAACTCCTCGGCGAAGAGGGCCTGCTGTACGAGGACTGGACCCTGCGCCGCCCCGAGATCGTCGATTTCACCGGCCGCGACGCCGGCTACCGCTACCTGCGCGCCAAGGGCAACAGCATCGAGGGCGGCACCAGCGAAATCCTCCTCAACATCGTCGCCGAACGCGTCCTCGGCCTGCCCGCCGAGCCGCGCGACGACAAGGACCTCGCCTGGAAGGACCTGGCCCGATGAGCTCTCCCGCCGCGGCCCCGCTGGACCTGCTGTACTCCGAGACCGAGGAGGAACTCCGTACGGCGGTACGGTCCCTGCTCGCCGCCCGCTGCGCCCCCGCGGCCGTCCTCGCCCGGATCGAGGGAGCCGGGCCCCACGACCCCGGACTGTGGCGGGTGCTCGCCGCCGACATCGGCACGGCGGGGCTCCTCGTACCGGAGAAGCTGGGCGGGCAGGGGGCCGGCCACCGGGAGGCGGCCGTGGTCCTGGAGGAGCTCGGCCGGGCCGCCGCGCCGGTCCCGTACCTCACGAGCGCGGTCCTGGCCACGGAGATCCTGCTCGGCTGCGAGAGCGCGGAGTCCGCCGACCTCCTGCGGGAGCTCGCGGCGGGCCACCGCGTCTGCGTGCCCGCCCTGCCCCTGACCCTGGCCCCGGGCGCGCCCCTGCCGGCGCCGGTACGGGATTCCGGCGCGGGCTCGCTCGGCGGGAGCGTCGGCTCCGTCGCCGACGCCGTCTGCGCGGACGTGCTGCTCGTCCTCGCCGACACCGGGCTGTACGCCGTCCCGGCCGACGCCGTCGGGGTCGCGCTGACCCCCCTCGTGGCGCTGGACCAGACCCGGCCCCTGGCGGCCGTCCACCTCGACGGGGCCACCGGAACCCGGCTCGCCGACCCGGCCACCGCCCGGGCGGCCATCGCCGGAGCACTGCTCTCGGGGGCCGGTCTGCTGGCCTCGGAGCAGCTCGGGATCGCCGAGTGGTGCCTGACGGAGACGGTGGCGTACCTGCGCACCCGCCACCAGTTCAACCGCCCCGTCGGCTCCTTCCAGGCCCTCAAGCACCGCCTCGCCCGGCTGTGGCTCGACGTGGCCTCCGCCCGCGCGGCGGCCCGCGCCGCGGCCGACGCCCTCGCGAGCGGAGCCGCCGACGCGCCGCTCACGGTGGCGGTGGCCCAGGCCTACTGCTCGGGCGTGGCGGTCCGGGCCGCCGAGGAGTGCGTACAGCTCCACGGAGGCATCGGCATGACCTGGGAACACCCGGCGCACCTGTACCTCAAGCGCGCCAAGGCCGACTCCCTGGCCCTGGGCACGGCCGGCCACCACCGGGGCCTGGTGGCGGACTTCGCGGAACTCCCGGCGCCGTAAGGCGCAGCCGGTCGTTGCCGGTTCTTGCCGGTCATTGCCCCAGGAACGCCGAGACGGCCGCCTCGAACCGGCCGGCGTCGTCGACCCAGGGGTAATGGCCGGCTCCGGGCTGCACCGAGAGCGTGGCGCCGGGGAACAGCGCCGCGAGCTCCGCCGTCGACCGGGGCGGACTGTTCAGGTCGAACTCCCCGGTGAGCAGCAGGACGGGCGCCCCGAAGGCGGCCAGCGCCGTCCGGGTGGCCTGCGGGGTGAAGGCGCCGTCGGCGCCGAAGCCGGCGACGGCCGCGCGGTTGACCGGCAGGCCGGCTGCGTGGTGCTCCCGTGCCGCCCGGTCCCACCGGCCGCAGAAGAAGGGGGTGAGGGCCTCCCAGTCGCCGCCCGTGCCCGCGGAGACGGCCTCCAGGGCGGCGAATGCCGCCGGGAACCACGGCTCGTCCTTGCGGAGCCGCGCCAGTTCGAGCCGCGTCTCGCCGGTCACCTCGATCCCGACGGCCCGGGTGCTCGGGCCGACCAGGACCAGCCTGTCGACGGCACCGGGGTACCGGGCGGCGTACCCCATCGCGACGTTCGCCCCGGCGGAGTGTCCGAGCAGGTCGGTCCGGGCGAGCCCGAGGTGTTCGCGCAGCGCCTCCACGTCGTCGACGAGCCGGTCGCAGCGGTAGGAGGAGGGGTCCTCGGGCACCGCCGACCCGCCGGTGCCGCGCGGGTCGAGCAGGATCAGCCGGCGGTGGCGGGACAGGCCGCCGAGGTCCCCGAGGTAGCGGGAGTCCGTAGGACCGCCGGGGATGCAGAGGAGCGGGTCGCCGTCTCCGGCAGTGCGGTAGGCGAGGCGGGTTCCGTCGGGGGCGCAGAAGGTGGGCATGGGCCCAGCCTGCCCGTGATAACCAGGTTATACAACCCGGTTATCGTGGCGTGCCGACAAGCCGCGACCGAGGTGTATAACCGAGCTATGACAGATGCGGAGTCGCTGACGGAGGAGCAGGCCGGGCGGATGCTCGCGGAGATGAACGAGGTCATCCGCGCGGGCGAGGAGATGCGCAAGCTGCGCACCGAGATGATCAAAGTGTTCACCGGCCTCGGCTGGACCCAGGACAAGATCGCCCGGCTCACGGAGATGAGCCAGCCCGCCGTGTCGAAGCAGGTGGCGAAGTACAAGGCGGAAGACCCGATCCCGCCGCTCGGGCTCTCCCTCGACCAGGGCGACGCCCCCTGGCTCGAAGGCCGCCTCTGGGGCCTGGCCGAGGAGATCGCCGAGGCGTACCCGGACACCGCGCGCTGCGCCCGCCACGTCGATGCCCTTGCCCGGGGGAAGAAGCGCTTCACGCCCCGCGAGGTGGACGAGCTGCGCCGCCTCGTCGAGGAGGACCTGAGGCTGCACCGGGAGGACCTGCCCGGCAGCCACCGGGAGGCCTACGACGCGATCGCCCGCGGCCTCGACGTCCCCTCGGGGGCCACCGCGGACACCCCGGCCTCCGTGCGCCGCACCCTGGCCCACCGGATCCAGCGCGACCGGCTGGGCGACGGAGCCTGACGGGACGGGCGGCTCCGGGGCGGGGCCGACGTGGATCCGTACATCGGGACATCCGTGGGGGCGTCCTCGGAGACGTACATCGCGACGTCCGCCGGGGCGTCCGCACATCCGCAAAGCCGTTCTGGCCGAACGGCCGATGCGGCCGCCCGGCCGGATCCCGCACCCTCTACGGGACCCCTCGTGCCGCTCCCGCTCACGCGCGGCCCGCTCCCGTCCCGCCCGCCCCTCGAAGGAGGCGCCATGCTGCACGCCCTCTACCTCCTCGGCATCGCCGCCTTCGCCGCCTCCGGCGTCCTGGCAGCCCACCGCGCCAACATGGACCCCTTCGGCGGGCTCGTCCTCGCCTTCGCGGCCAGCATCTCCGGCGGGACCCTGCGCGACCTCATCCTCGGCCGGCACCCGCTCTACTGGACCCACGACTGGCTGCTGCTCGTCCTCATCGGGACCGTCGCCGTCGCCACCATGCTCTACCTGCGCCGCCGCGAGCTCCCGCACCGCGCGCTCATGGTCGTCGACGCCGTCGGTCTCGCCGTCGTCACCGTGATCGGCGCCCGCGCCGCCATCGACGCGCACGTCACCCCCGTCGCCGTGCTCATCCTGGCCGTCCTGACCGGCGTCACCGGCGAGGTCGTCCGCGACGTGCTCTGCGGGGAGTTCCCGCCGTTGCTGCTGCGCGAAGAGGTGTACGCGACGGCCGCGCTCGCCGGGGCCCTGGCCTACCTCGGCCTGCACTGGGCGGGCGCTGCCGACACCGTCAACATCGTGGTGTCTGCCGCCCTGGTCTTCGCCCTGCGCATGACCGCCGTCTTCCGCGATCTGCACCTGCCCCGGCTCCAGCGCACCACGGCCTGAGGCCGCCGGCCGGCGCGTCGCGCAACCGGCTCCCGCACCGGAAGGCGCACCGGTCCAAGGAGTGGCGCGATGCCGGAAACCTGCTCTTGGGCCATTGTTCTCGGGAAGGGCGGTTCACGGCCGCCGTGAACCGTGCCCCGAGGAGTCTCACCGTGTCCGGACCGGAGACGATCCCTCACCTGCGCCTCGTCCCCGGGTGGATGCGCAAGCACACCCCCCTGCTGAGCCGGCTCCTGGCCCAGCTCGCAGCGGTCAGGGTGCTGGACTGTGCCACCAGGCTGGCGGCCCAGGCCTTCCTCGGCGCGGTGCCGGCCGTCTTCGTCATCGCGGCGCTCGCACCCGAGTGGCTCCAGCAGCAGCTGGTCTCCTCCATCCGCGTCACCCTGGGGCTTCAGGACGCCACCCTGGACCAGGTCCAGTCGGTGTACGGCGCCACCGATGTCAAGGCCGTCGCGAGCACCGGCGGCGTGGGGATCCTGGTGACGCTGCTGTCGGCGACCGCGTGCAGCCGGGCCCTGCAGAAGACGTGCGAGCGCTCCTGGCACCTGCCCAAGTCCAAGGCGAGGGTGGCCGCCTGGCGGTGGCTGGCCTGGCTCGTCGTCTGGCTCGTCGCCCTGCTGTTCCAGGGGCTGGTCCAGACGGCCTTCGGCACCGGCCGGATCACCGGTTTCACCCTCGCCGCGATCACCGGAACCCTGCTGTGGTGGTGGACGCAGTACCTGCTGCTCGGCTCCCGGATCCCGTGGCTGCCGCTGCTGCCCGGTGCGCTGCTGGCCGGGTTCGGGGAGCAGCTCCTGACCGTGGGGTCGAGGGTCTACATGCCCGGTGCCGTGGATCGCAGCCTGCAGCAGTTCGGCAGCCTCGGCTCGGTCTTCGTCCTGCTGTCCTGGCTCATCGGGTTCTTCATCGTGATCACCCTCGCCATCGCCGTCGGGTACGTGGTGGCCCACGAACCGCGCCCGGCGGCCTGGCTCCGCACACCCGTGGACCCCGGGACGGCGTGACGCCGCGCGGCCTACAGCGGTCCGGTGTGCCCGGTGTGCCCGGCGTGTTCCGTGCGGTCGGTGCAGCGGCCCCCGGCCGCGAGCAGCGAGAGGACGGCGAGCACGGCCAGCAGGACCAGGACCAGCAGCAGGACGGTGAGCACCGTCGGGTGGTTCCACAGCGCGAACACGAGCGCGCACACGAGCAGGACGCCGAGGGTGAGCCGGCTCCGCTGCGCCTGTACCCAGGTGCCGACGCCCCCGGTGCGCACGCCGTGGGCGGCGCCCCACACGGCGGCGGAGTCGGCCGCGCGCTCGGCCCCGCCGCGCAGGCCGCGCGGCAGGCGTCCGGCGCCGGAGAGGTAGGCCCCGAGGGCCACGACCACGCCGAGGACCAGTGCGGTGCGGATGCTGACCCGCAGGAAGCGCACCAGGGTGTCGAAGACCGCCGCTGCCGCCGCCGGTGACTGGACCTGCGCCGGAAGGTGGCCGAGGTAGTAGTGGCGCACGACGGTCAGCCCGACGGCGAAGACGAGACAGGCGAAGGCCGCGCCGAGCGTGGCGGTCACCAGGGCGCGCCGGCGGCGCCGGGCGAGCAGCACTCCGGCGGCGCCGAGGACCACCGTGAGCACGGGCAGCCAGTTGCCGAGGACATCGAGCAGGTGGACCGCACCCCGGATCTTCCCGAGCTTCTCGGACTGGAAGAGCACCATCTGCTTGTCGACGTCGGGGATCTTCTGGGCCGGGGACAGACCGGCCTCCACGAGGTCCTGTTTGACGCTCTCCACGGCGGCGCCGACATCGAGGGTGACGGTGCCCCCGTCCACGCCGACCGGACCGCGTCCCTCACCGGTCAGCGCGTGCACCACCGCGCCGTGGGCGGCGCGGTTGGCGGTGGTCCACACGGTCTCGAACCGCTCGCTCCCGACGAACTCGGCCGCCACCTTGGAGACGGCCGCGTCCGCGGCCGAGTCCAGCTGCGGCCCCAGCGCCTTGACCGCCGTGCCCACGCGGGGCGGCAGCCCCTGGGCCTCCAGCCACTTCGCGAGGTCCGACGTGACCTGAGCGCCGTCGACCCGGACGTCGGCGGCTTCGGTGATGCGGTGGACGGCCGCCGCCTCGATCGCCGGATCCGAGGCGAGCGGGGAGACCGTGGACACGTAACGGCCGGTGTCCAGCACGATGTCGTGCACCCAGACGGTGAGCAGGGAGACCGGTACGAGGATGCACGTGAGCGTGATCAGTACCGCCGAGACCGAGCTCAGGGCGATCCGCCCGGCACCTGACGCCCCCGTCCGGCCCGGCGCGGACGCCTCGTCGGGGAGATCGGACGGCACGTTCATGGCACTCCCGGGGACGAGGCACGAGAAGACGTGCGTGTGTCCCATGGGACACACGGGGCTCCCGGATCCGCGCGTTCTGTTCGGCTCATCGTGTGAACGGCCCCGCAGGCAGCGGCCGTCTCGTCCTACAAGCACATGAACCGGCAGGGGTCTCCCCGGTGACCTCGCCCGCCGCGCCGCGTTAGACCCGTAGCCACCGGCCACCGAGCGAGGGAGACCGTATGTACGCAGCACCCGCCGCACCACTCACCCGCCGCGCGGTCCTCCGTACCGCCTTCACCGCGGCCGTGTTCGCCGGCACGGCCGCGGCACTGGCCCCCGTACTGCGCGCCCGCCGTCCCCGGCAGACGCTCACACCGGCCCCGCTGGTCCCGGCGGGCGAGGAGACGTACCGCGGCCGGCACATCTCCGTCGACCCGGCGGGGACCTCCGTGCGGATCGACGGCCGTGCCCTGCACGTCATGCGCCGCGCCGACGGCACGTACCTGAGCGGGATCAACCACTTCCAGTCCTACGCGACCCCGCTGGAGCTGGCCCGCGCGGCCGTCGACGAACTGGGCACCACCCAGCTGGCGTTCGCCGCAGCGCACCACGGCCGACAGGAGTAGCACGGCGTGTACACCCGGCAGAACCAGAAGAACCTGACCAGCGCGCAGAAGAAGCGCTTCACCGCGGCCGTGATCGAGCTCAAGCGCAACGGCACCTACGACGCGTTCGTCCGCACCCACGACAAGTACTTCGTCCCGGACCGGGACCGCAAGCTGCGCGTCGGGCACATGTCGCCGTCCTTCTTCCCCTGGCACCGGCGCTACCTGCTGGAGTTCGAACGCCAGCTTCAGAGCGTCGACCCGGGCGTCACCATCCCGTACTGGGACTGGACCACCGACAACAGCCCGGCCTCCTCCCTGTGGGCGGAGGACTTCCTCGGCGGGACCGGCCGGGAGAGCGACCGGCAGGTGATGACCGGCCCGTTCGCGTACGGCCGGGGCAACTGGACGGTCACGGTCGGCATCACGGAGGCCGCGTTCCTCACCCGCAACCTCGGCCGGCCGCAGAACCCGATCAGCCTGCCGACCCCCGCCGAACTCCAGTGGGCGATCGACGACCCGCTGTACGACAGCTCCCCCTGGGACTCGACGGCCGGGCGCGGCGGCTTCCGCAACAAGCTGGAGGGCTGGGCCGCCCCGAAGAGCGAGAAGTGGCGCAACCACAACAAGGTGCACCAGTGGATCGGCGGTCACATGACCGGCGGCACGTCCCCCAACGACCCGGCCTTCTGGCTGCACCACGCCTTCGTGGACCTGGTCTGGGACCGCTGGCAGGAGCGGCACCCGGAATCCGGCTACCTGCCCGCCGCCCCGCTCGCCGTCGGCGACCTGCAGCGCGGCCGGGTGATCGCCCTCGACGAGCCGATGCCGCCGTGGGACGTCACCCCGCGCGAGATGCTCGGCCACCAGGGGCTCTACCGCTACGAGTGAGCCCCTGGAGGAACAGCCGGCACGTGGACTCGAGGAAGAACCGGCACACGAGGAAGGGCCCCCGCCGACCGGCGGGGGCCCTTCGGGTTACTCGGCGATCAGCCGCCGTAGCCCTCGGTGTGGTGGTCGCCGCCACCGGAGGCGTTGACGCAGGTGTTGCCGAACGCCGGGTTCAGCAGGCCGATCACGTTGACGGTGTTGCCGCAGACGTTGACCGGGACGTGCACCGGAACCTGGAGCAGGTTGCCCGACAGGACACCGGGGGAGCCGACCGCCGCACCGTGCGCTCCGGCATCGGCAGCCGCCAGACCCGCACCGGCGGCCAGGGCGCTACCGGCGGCAGCGGTGATGACGAATGCCTTCGCGATACGCGACATCAAGATCTCCTAGAGAGGAACGGGGGTGCCGCAGAAAAAGGGAAGCTGCGGCGTTTGACATGGCGTACAACGCGGAGAGCGCCCAAGGGTCACGGTCGCTGGGCCGCCGGTGATCTCGGACCGGACCCGGATCCGGGCCCTGGACTACCGGGCCGGCGAGAAGCGGGCGGAGGAGAAGTACCGGGGCACGGGCTTGACCGCGCCCGGCGCCAGCACCTCGACCGGTGTGCCCACGCAGCCCGGCTCCCGGTACAGGGCCACCGAGCTGCCGGTCTTGTTGGTCACGGCCCGTCCGCCGCCGCCCAGGGCCTCCACACAGCCCTTGGGGGAGTCGATGCCGTGCGGCCGGTCGTCCGTGCCCAGGTACTGGAAGGCGGGCCCGACGGTCGTCGGGGTGCCGAGGGCGGCGGTCGGTCCGTCGGCCGCGTACGCGCTGCCGCCGGCCGCCGCTCCGGCCGCGGCCGTGGCCGCGAGCAGCAGGACGGGGACCGATCCGGCCCGGACGAGCTTGCGCAGGGTGTGGGGGAGAGACTGGGATCGCATGCCCCGCCCAACCCGGCGCGCCCGGGGCGGGGTCACGCCTTGTCACCCCGCGCATGCCTGTGCGACCGTGCGACCGGCACGATGCGGAACACCGGATTCGGCGACCCCAGGAGGACGAGATGGCCGCGACGGCGAGCGGGGACCCGGACCGGGACCGCACCCCCGACCGGGACCGCACCCCGGACCGTCCCCGGGTCCGGACCGCCTCCGGCGTGGTCGAGGGCCGGACCGGCCCGGGCGGCACCGCCGTCTTCCGGGGCATCCCCTACGCCGCCCCGCCCGTCGGAGCCCGCCGGTTCGCCGCGCCCGGGCCGCCCGAGCCCTGGGACGGGGTGCGCGACGCGGGGGAGTACGGCCCCACCGCGCCCAAGGTGCCCTACCCCCAGGCCTTCGCCGCGCTGCTTCCCGACCCCGAGGTCCCCGGTGACGACTGCCTGAACCTCAACGTGTGGACCCCGGCCCCCGCCGGCAAGGACGCGCCGTCGGCCCCGCTGCCCGTCATGGTCTGGATCCACGGCGGCGCCCTCACCCGCGGCTCCTCGGCTGTGCCCGTCTACGAGGGCTCCGCCTTCGCCCGCGACGGCGTGGTGCTCGTCTCCGTCAACTACCGCCTGGGCGTCCTCGGCTACGGCCTCTTCCCCGACGCCCCCGCCAACCGCGGGCTGCTCGACCAGATCGCCGCCCTGGCCTGGGTGCGGGACAACATCGCGGCCTTCGGCGGCGACCCGGACCGGGTCACCGTCTTCGGCGAGTCCGCGGGAGCCATCAGCATCGGCGCCCTGCTCGCCGCACCCCGCGCCGAGGGCCTCTTCCACCAGGCCGTCCTGCAGAGCGGAGCCCCCGAAGTGCTGCCGCGGGACCGGGTCCGCGCCATGGTGCGGCGGATGGCCGCCCTGCTCAAGGTCCCCGCCACCGCCGAAGCCTTCACCGAAGTCGCCCTGCCCGATCTGCTCGCGGCCCAGGCGGCCGTGCTGCGCCGCTCGTCACCGCTGCTCGGCGGGCCCGCCTTCGGCCTGGTCGCGGACCCGGGGACGCTGCCGCCCGAGCCGCTCGAAGCGGCGGCCGCGCGGGGCGACGTACCGCTGCTGCTGGGCTGGACCGCCGAGGAGTACCGGCTTTGGCTGGCCCCGACCGGTGCGATGCGGCTGCTGGACCGGCTGGGGCCGCTGTCCGTGGCCCTGGGCCGCCTCCGCTCGGGCAAGGACCGGGCCGCCGTACGGGCCCTGCGCGCCGAGCGGCCCGGCGCGGGACCGGCCGACCTCCTCGGCCACCTGCTCACCGACCGGCTGCTGCGCGATCCGCTGCGCGCGCTGGCCGGCGCGGCCGGGCGGAGCGCGCCGAGCTTCGTGTACGAGTTCGCGTGGCCTTCCGGGGTCCCGGGCCTCGGGTCCTGCCACGCCCTGGAGCTGGGCTTCGTCTTCGACACCCTCGGTGTTCCCGAAGCCTCCTGGCTCGCCGGGCCGGACGCCCCGCAGGAGCTGGCCGCGCAGATGCACGCGGCCTGGGTGCGCTTCGCCGTCGACGGGGACCCGGGCTGGGCGCCCTGGAACGGCGACGGCCCGCCGAAGGTGTTCGGCGGGCCGGGGCGCGAGCAGCCGGTGAGCGCTGAGCCCGGGCACGGGGAAGCCGCGTCCGCGGCGGCGGGACCCGGGGAGCCGGTCCGGACCGGCGCGCCGGTTACTCGACGGGTCCTTCCATGACCTTGCTGATGAACTGGATGGGCCCCTCGCCCATGTTGGGCACGTAGGTCTTGGCGTTGTGCTGGCCGCCCGGGATGACCTTCAGCTCGGTGTGGATCGGCCCCTTGCCGTAGGTGGCGATGAACTTCTGCACGTTCGGCAGGGTGTTCTTGTTGCTCTCGTTGGTGCCGACCTGGAAGGCCAGGTAGACGTCCGGGCTGCCCTTCTTGTCGATCAGCGCCTTGGCGAGCAGCTCGGGGTTGTTCTCCGCCTTCTCCTTGTCGTGGCCGGCCCACAGGGAGGAGTCGGGGACGATGTCGGGGCCGGAGCAGATGGCCGCCTTGAACTTCTCCGGGTACTTCAGCACGGCCTTCAGGCTCGCGAAGCCACCGGTGGAGGAGCCCATGTAGGCCCAGCCGTCACGGGACTTGACCGTGCGGAAGTTCTCGCGCATCAGGTCCGGGACGTCGTCGGTCAGCCAGGTGCCCATCTTGGGCTGGCCCGGGATGTCGGAGGCGTCCCAGTAGATGCCCTTGTCGTCCGGGGCCGGGTTCAGCACCGGCATGGCCAGGATGAAGGGCTTGCTCTTGCCCTCGGCGTACCACTTGCTGATGCTGGTCTGCAGCCCCAGGTCGGTGCCCATCCAGTAGTTGTTCGGGAAACCGGCGCCGCCGGGCAGCGCGATCATGACCGGGAAGCCGCTCTTCGCGAACTTCGGGTCGTTGTACTCCTTGGGCGCCCACACCCAGACCTTGCCCTTGAACCCGGACTTCTTGCCCGTGATCGTGGTGACGGCGACGTGCGTGCCGTCGGGCAGGGTCATCGAGTTCTTGAAATCGGCCGCCGGGCCGGTGGGCATCGACATCTTCGAGTTCGGCGGCGGGGTGACGGCCGTCCCGCCACCGGTGTCGCCCCCGGCGGACCCGGACGGCGGCAGCTGCCCGAAGGAGACGGAGTCGCCCTTGTCGGTGAAGGGCGGTATCTCGTAGTGGCTCATCACGAGGGAGGCGACGGCCGCGAGCGCGAGGACGGAGGCACCCGCGATCACCCACCGCCGCACCCGGGACGGCCGGCGCGGCCCCTCGGGACGGCGCGGCTGCTCCTGCCGGTACGGCTGCTCAGGCCGGTACTGCTCATCCGGCTGGTAAGGCTGCTCCTGCCGGTAAGGCTGCTCCGGTCGGTAATGCTGCTCCTGCCCGTACGGTCCCTCCGCCCGGTAAGGCTGCTCCGGCCGGTAAGTCTGCTCAGGCCGGTACGGCTCCTCCGGCCGGTACGGCTGCTCCGCCCGGTACGGTCCCTCCGCCCGGTACGGGTCCTCCGGCCGGTACGGCTCTTCGGGCCGGTACGGCGGCTGCTGTCCGTAGGGTGCGTGCGACATGTGAGGTGGCTCTCCGGCTGGTGCTGCCCCGTGGGGGCGGGGTTGGGACTGCTTTCGATCGAAAGATGAGCGTACGTGCTCGCGGGTTCCCGATTTTTACGTCTCTTGGTGTTCCGAAGGGGAGCGCGTTGCCCGGCGCGAAAAGGGCCTGTGGAGTTCCCATTCTGTTCGCCAAGAATCCCTGGCCTCTGCACATGCCGGTGGGTACGGTACCTCCGCGCCGCCCCCAGACCACCCTGCCCGGAGGTAATTCCCGTGTTCGGCATGCCCTTTTCACGGTCCCGCCGCAAGACCGCCCTCGCCACCGCCTTCGGCGTCACCGCCGCCGGCGCCGCGCTGTGGGCGGGCATCGGCTCCGCCCAGCCCGCGCACGCGGCCGGCCTGCCCGCACCCGACCACATAGTCGTGGTGGTCTTCGAGAACCACGCCTACAACCAGGTCATCGGCAGCTCCAGCGCCCCCTACATCAACTCCCTCAAGACCGGGGGAGCCAACCTCACCGCCTCCTACGGCATCACCCACCCGAGCCAGCCCAACTACATGCAGCTCTTCTCGGGCTCCAACCAGGGCGTGACCGGCGACAGCTGCTACACGCCGGGCTTCAGCTCCGCGCCCAACCTGGCCTCCGAGCTGATCGCCGCCGGAAAGACCTGGGGCAGTTACAACGAGGGTCTGCCCAGCGCCGGTTCCACCACCTGCTCCAGCGGCAACTACGCGCGCAAGCACAACCCCTGGTTCGGCTTCTCCAACGTGCCCACCAGCACCGCGAAGACCATGACCCAGTTCCCCACGGACTTCACCACCCTGCCCAAGGTCTCCTTCGTCGTCCCGGACCTCTGCAACGACATGCACGACTGCTCCGTCGGCACGGGTGACACCTGGCTCAAGAACAAGGTCAAGGCGTACGCGGACTGGGCCAAGACCCACAACAGCCTGCTCGTCGTCACCTTCGACGAGGACAACCGCCTCGCCGGGAACAAGATCCCGACGGTGTTCTACGGCCAGTCCGTGACCCCCGGCTCCAGCGCCTCCACCACCTACAACCACTACGACGTGCTGCGCACCCTGGAAGGCCTGGCCGGTCTGACCGCCCACGCCGGGAACGCGGCCACCGCCAAGGACATCACGGGGATCTGGACTTCCTGACCATGTACGTTGCGGACAGTCGCGCCACCCCCGCGTCCGCCGTGACCCCCGAGCCGCAGGCCGCCGCCCAGGGCATCCGCCCCGGGCGGCGCGCCGCGCTCGCCCCCACGGTGCTCGCCCTCGGCACGGTCAGCCTCATCACCGACGTCTCCTCGGAGATGGTCACGGCCGTGCTCCCGCTCTACCTCGTCGCCGGGCTCGGACTCACCCCGCTCGGCTTCGGGCTGCTCGACGGCCTCTACAACGGGGTCAGCGCCCTGGTCCGGCTCACCGGAGGCCACCTCGGCGACCGCTTCGGCCGGCACAAGGCCCTCGCCGGCCTGGGCTACGGGCTCTCCGCCCTGTGCAAGCCCCTGCTGCTGCTCGCCCACACCCTGCCCGCCATCGGGGCCGTCCTCGCCCTCGACCGCACCGGCAAGGGGCTGCGCACCGCCCCGCGCGACGCCCTGATCTCCCTGGCCGCGGCTCCCGAGGAGCGGGGCCGGGCCTTCGGCGTCCACCGGGCGATGGACACCGCCGGCGCCCTGATCGGACCCATTCTGGCCTTCCTGATCCTGCGCGGCGCCGCCGACGGCTACGACGCCGTCTTCACCGTCAGCGCCTGTGTGGCCGCGCTGGGCGTCCTCGTGCTGGTGCTCTTCGTACCGGGCCGGCGCACCGTCCCCGCGGCCGGCGCGGCCCCCGTCTCGCTGCGTGCCGCCTTCGGCCTGCTGGGCCGCCCCGACCTGCGCCGGATCGGCCTCTGCGCGCTGCTGCTCGGCCTGTGCACGGTCAGCGACGGCTTCGTCTTCCTGCTGCTGCAGGACTCCGCCGGCATCGCCGACCGCTGGTTCGCCCTGCTGCCGCTGGGCACCGCCGCCGCCTTCTTCCTGCTCGCGCTGCCGCTCGGCCGGCTCGCCGACCGGATCGGCCGCCGGGCCGTCTTCCTCGGCGGCCACCTCGCCCTGCTCGCCGCGTACGGGATCCTGCTCACGGGCGGCTCCCATCCCGCGCTGCCCTACGCCGTCCTCCTGCTGCACGGCGGCTTCTACGCCGCCACCGACGGGGTGCTCATGGCCGCGGCCGCCGGAGCCGTCCCCGAGGAGCACCGGGGCGGCGGCCTCGCCCTCGTCCAGACCGGCCAGGCCCTCGCCCGGCTCGCCGCCTCGGTCGGCTTCGGCGCCGCCTGGACCCTCTGGGGTCCCCGGCCCGCCCTGTGCGTCGCCGCCGTCCTGCTGGCCGGGGCCATCGCCGTCTGCGTCCGGCTGCGACCGGGCGGCGATCCGGACGCCCCGGAGCGCGACACCCCGGAGCGCGAGACCCCGGCGTCCGGCACCCCGGCGTCCGGTACTGCGGTCGCCTGAGAATCCCCCTCCGCAGCCCACGAAAGGCCCCCACCCATGCCCCTCCAGCGCCGGATCCTGATCCTCGTCTCCGCCGTCGTGCTGCTCGCCGCCATCGGTGCGCTCGCCGTCGTACGGGCCTCCTCGCGCGCCGAGGAGAAGAACAGGGTCCAGGCCGGCGGGCCGCCGATCACCCGCGGCGAGGTGTCCCTCGCCGCGGGCGCCGGCGGCCGGCGCATCGTCTTCCGGAACATGGCCTGGGGGCCGCACCGCGACGAGCTCGCCACCGCGGCGGCCGGCGCCCCCGAAGGCCCGCGCACCGCCTCCGGGGTCAGCTGCCTGCGCTTCCACGCCGCCGCCGGCGCCGGGATCTGCCTCCAGGCGGACAAGGGCGGAGTGCAGGACGCCTACAAGGCGGTGGTCCTCGACGCCGGGCTGAAGGAGGTCGCCACCCGCCCGCTGGCGGGCATCCCGACCCGGGCCCGGGTCTCGCCCGGCGGCCACCTGGTCGCCTGGACGGTGTTCGTGGGCGGGGATTCGTACGCCGGTACGAACTTCTCCACCCGGACCTCCCTGCTGGACCTGCGCAGCGGGACGTACGACGCCTCGCTGGAGGACTTCACCATCCACAAGGACGGCAAGACCTACCGCAACGCCGACGTGAACTTCTGGGGGGTGACCTTCGCCGCGGACGAGCGCACCTTCTACGCCACGCTCGCCACCGGCGGTCAGACGTACCTGGTCCGCGGCGACCTCGTGGCACGCACGGTGACCACGCTGCGCGAGAACCTCGAATGCCCGTCCCTGTCGCCCGACGGGACCCGCCTCGTGTTCAAGAAGCGGGTGCCGGGCCTGTCACCGGACGCGCCGTGGCGGCTGTACGTCCTGGACCTGGCCACCATGGCCGAGGCCCCGCTCGCCGAGGAACGCAGCGTCGACGACCAGGTGGTGTGGACCGACGACAGAACCGTCGTCTACTCGCTGCCCGGGGACTTCGGCGCGGACCTCTACTCCCTGCCCGCCGACGGCAGCGGGGCCCCGGCCCGGCTGATGACCTCGGCCCTCGCCCCCGCCTTCCTCGGCTGACACCGGGAAGAGGGGGCGGGGCGGAGGCAGGGGCGGGCGTCCGGACCCTCGGAGGAGGACCGTTACGCCGGGATGAGCGTCTTGCGGCGCCGCTTGCGCTGCGCCGCGGCCGACAGCCGCAGCTCGATGACCGACCGCACGGCCGGCCACTCCTCGTCGAGGATCGAGTAGAAGGCCGTACTGCGCACGGCGCCGTCCAGGCCACGGGAATGGGCCCTGCGGACCCCTTCGCTGGTGAACCCGAGCCGTTCCATCGCGGCGCGCGAGCGTCCGTTGCGGGCGTCCGCGCGGAGCGAGATACGCCGGACCCCCCACGTCTCGAAGGCATGGCGGAGCATGAGCAGCTTCGCCTCGGTGTTGATGCCGGTGCCCTGGGCCGCCGGAGACAGCCAGGTATTGCCGATTTCGGCGGCATCGGGGATCGCCGTTGCCGGATCGCCGAACGGGACCCCCGGCACGGCGGGCCACACCAGCGGCCCCTGCCAGTAGTCGAGTTCCAGGAACCGGGTCGAACCGACCACCCGACCGTCGGTGGCTCTGACCACCGCGAACGGGAGCGATCGACCCGCCGCCTGATCGGCGAGGGCACGGTCGATGTACTCGTGTGACGCCTGCAACCCGTGGGGCACGGGAGTGAAGGCGTAAGTCGTACGATCCTCGGCCCCGGCCAGGGCCAAGGCCTCGGTGTGGTGGGGGGCGAGGGGCTCAAGCCGCACGGAGCGGCCGGCGAGGAGTACGGGTACGGGCACGGAGCCTTCGGTCCTTCTGGGCGGTGGGGTGGTTGCACAGTCTGCGTCCCTGACGTCGCCCCCCGTGCAAAACACGGGTGAAAGGCAACGGGCTGTCAGGTGAACGCGAGTGGCTCAATGTAGCCCCTTGGAGTCCTTCCATGAACCCCCAAATTGGCAATGGCGCGACACTCTTTTTCGAGGACTTGGGTCCCCGCGACAGAGCCCCCGTAATCCTGATCCACGGACATCCGTTCAACCACTCGATGTGGTCCCCCCAGACGGCCGCACTGACCACGGCCGGTTACCGGGTGATCACCCCTGACCTGCGGGGATACGGGAAAAGTCCGGTGCTGCCGGGCAAAACGCCGCTCGCCGGCTTCGCCGATGATCCCGCCGCTCTGCTCGACCGTCTGGACGTCGAACAAGCGGTCGTCGGTGGTGTGTCCACGGGCGGCCGGACCGCCATCGAGTTGCGGTGGCGCCACCGGCCCCGAGAGCGCTGCCGCCGCCCTGCGCGGGCGGGCCGAGCGGCCCGACTGCGCCCCGGTGCTCGTGGAGCTGCCGGCCGAGGTGCCCTGCCTGATCGTGGTACGGACGGCCGGTGAAGTGGCCCGGGCGGATACTCCGTGAATGGACCACCGGAATGGGCCATTCGACTGATCCAATGGCCCGGTGACGATACGGATCCTGCCTCCGCCCGGAGCGCCGCGCCGACTGGCCGCCGCACAACTGAGCAATTCCGTCGGCGACGGAGCCTATTACGTGTGCTCGGCGCTCTACTTCACCCACGTGGTGGGTCTCTCGCCCGCCCAGATCGGCCTGGGGCTCACGGTCGCCTGGGCGATCGGCTCGGTCGCCGGGGTCCCGCTCGGGGCGCTCGCCGACCGGCGCGGTCCGCGCGGCACGTCCGTGGCGCTGGCCGTGGCGACGGCCGGGTCCGTCTGCTCGTTCCTGGTCATCCGCTCCTTCTGGGCCTTCCTGGCCGCCGTGGTCGTCTACGCCACCGCCCAGTGCGGCCTCGCCGCGGCCCGCCAGGCCCTCCTGGCCGGCGTGGTCGCCCCCGAAGAGCGGACCGGCGTACTGGCCCACCTCCAGGCCGTCCTCAACGGCGGCCTCGCGGTCGGCGCGGCCCTCGGCGGCCTCGCGCTCGGCGTCGGCACCGAGCGCGCCTACCTCGCCGTCTTCGCGCTCGACGCCGCGGCCTTCCTGCTGTGCGCCGCCGTGCTGCTGCGGCTGCCGGCGGTGGCGCCCACGGCCGACCGGGCGGCGGGGGAGCCGCGCCTGGCCGTGCTCCGGGACCGCCCGTACGCGCTGGTCACGCTGATCAACGCGGTACTGCTGCTGCGGATGCCGCTGCTGAGCCTGGCCATCCCGCTGTGGATCGTGGAGCGCACGCAGGCCCCCGGCTGGCTGGTGTCGGCGCTGTTCGTGCTCAACACGGTGGCCGTGATGCTGTTCCAGGTGCGCACGGCGCGTCCCGTGACCGATCTGGACACCGCCGGGCGGGCGCTGCGGATCTCGGGGCTGGTGATGGCCGCCTCCTGCGCGGTGTTCGCCCTCTCCGCGCTGCCCCGGGCGGGATGGGCGGCCGCGGCGCTGCTCGTGGCGGGGGCCGTGCTCCAGGTGGACGCCGAGATGCGGCAGTCCGCGGGGTCCTGGCAGATCGGCTTCGAGCTGGCCCCCGCCGAGCGGATCGGCCAGTACCAGGGGTTCTTCGGCACGGGGGTGCCCGTGGCCAGGACGCTGGGCCCGCTGGTGCTGACCTCGCTGCTCCTGCTCTGGGGCATCCCCGGCTGGCTGCTCCTCGGCGCACTGCTGCTGGCCGCTTCGTACGGCATGGGCCCGGCGGTGCGCCTGGCCCGGAAGACCGCCTGACCGGGGGGCTTTCGGCGGGGCCCTTCGGCGTGCGGACCGGTGACGAACGGGGCTACCGGGCCCCGGCCGGCCGGTGTCAGTCTGTCTGCAGGGTGGTGCGCAGCCGGTAGCGGTCCCCGCTGTACTCCACCGTGGACAGCAGGAGCGGCCGCTGCTGCTTGGTGTACACCGTCTGGTCGAGTACGAGTACGGGCGCGCCCTCGGCGATGCCCAGGTGGCCGGCGAGCTCCCCGTCGGCGTTGCGCGCCTCGATGGTCGCCTCGGCGCGGTCGGGTTCCACGCCCCAGCGGCGCAGTTCCTCGAAGAGGGAGGTCTCGCGGAAGTCGGTGCGGGCGAGGTCGGGCGCGAGTTCGGCGACGACCAGGGTCCGGTCGACGGCGATCCGTACGTCGTTGAGCAGCCGGACCCGCTCCAGGCGCAGGAGCGGGGTGCCCGCGGGCACGTCGAGGCGGTCGGCGTCGTCCAGGGAGGCCGTGACGGTGTCGTGGCGCAGCACCACGGAGCTGGCGCGCATGTGCTTGCGCCGTGCGGTGGCGGTGAAGGACTCCAGGTCCTTGGGCCACTCGCGGGCGGGCGCGGGCGCCACCGGGGCCGCGACGAACCAGCCGCGCCCGTGGGAGGCGGTGACCAGGCCCTGTTCGACGAGCCGGGCGAGCGCCCGGCGCAGGGTGACGCGGGAGACGTCCAGCCGGGTGCACAGTTCGCGCTCGGGCGGCAGCTTGCTGCCCTCGGACAGGCCGCGGCGGGCGATCTCCTCGCGGATGCGGTCCGCGGCCTGGGCCCACAGGGGGTCCGCGGCGCGGGCGCCGGAAGGGGCGTCGGCGAGGGCGGAGTCGTCGGTCATGGGGCAAAGCATACCTCTTGCTACCACTTCGGCTGGCTTCGGTCCCTGGGCAGTCGGGACCTAAGCCCTCGTCTTGATATTTTCTGTAAGACCACAAGAGACCACTGTTGACCAATCCAAAACCACTGGCTACCTTCGAGTCGTCCCCACCACCCCGCTCGACGAGGAGCACCAGATGAGTACGGCCACAGTCCCGGCCACGGCGCCGGCTGCCGGAAAGAAGCCGGGCCGGATCATGCCGGTCCTGCAGCGCATCGGCCGCAGCCTGATGCTGCCCGTGGCCACGCTGCCGGCCGCGGCCCTGCTGACCCGCCTCGGCGGCGCCGACCTGCTGGGCCGGGACAACTTCCCGGTGATCATCCAGAAGCTCGCGATGGTCCTGGCGGCCGCCGGTGACACCGTCTTCGCCAACCTTCCGCTGCTCTTCGCGGTCGGCGTGGCCATCGGCTTCGCCAAGAAGTCGGACGGCTCCACCGCACTCGCGGCCGTGGTCGGCTACCTGGTCTTCAAGGCCGTCCTCGCCAGCCCCGCCTTCCCCAAGGGCGTGGACGGCGAGCCCCTCGACGCCAAGGTGCTCGGCGGCATCGTGATGGGGCTGGTCGCGGCCCTCCTCTACCAGCGGTTCAGCCGCACCAAGCTGCCGGAATGGCTCGGCTTCTTCGGCGGCCGCCGCCTCGTCCCCATCCTGAGCGCCTTCGCGGGCGTCGGCATGGGAGTGGTATTCGGAGTGGTCTGGCCCACCGTCGGCGGCTGGTTCTTCCACTTCGGCGAGTGGCTGGTCGGCACCGGCGCCTGGGGCGCGGGCCTCTTCGGCCTCGTCGTCCGGGCCCTCATCCCGATCGGGATGCACCACTTCTTCTCGGTCTTCCCCTGGTTCGAGGCCGGCTCCTTCGTCAACCCGACCACCGGCACCGAGGTGCACGGGGACATCGCCCGCTTCCTCGCCGGCGACCCCACCGCGGGCCAGTTCATGACCGGCGGCTTCCCGATCTACATGTTCGCGCTGCCGGCCGCCGCCATGGCCATCGCGCACACGGCCCGGCCCGAGAACCGGACCATGGTCAGGGGCATGATGATCTCCGTCGCGCTGACCTCCTTCGTCACCGGCGTGACCGAGCCCATCGAGTTCGCCTTCATGTTCGTGGCCCCGCTGCTCTACGCGATCCACGCCTTCCTCTTCGGCGTCTCGATGGCCGTCTGCTACGCCCTCGGCATCCGCGACGGCTTCGGCTTCTCCTCCGGCGCCATCGACTACATCGTCAACTACGGCATCGCCACCAAGCCCTGGATGCTCATCCCGATCGGCCTGGCCTTCGCCGCCATCTACTACGTGCTCTTCCGCTGGGCGATCGTGAAGTTCGACCTCCCGACACCGGGCCGCGAACGCGACGAGGAAGGCAAGCCGCTCACCAAGGCCGACGCCTCCTGAGCCGGGGGCCGGCGGCCCGCCCGCCCGGCCCCGCTCCGCCCGGCCCCTCGCCCGACCGCCCCGTACGACACCGGTACGACAGCCTCGTACGCCACCCGGTACGCCGCCCGCCCCCGCCCGCCCGAACCGGCGGGGGCCCGCGGCCCCCAGACTTCGCTAAGGACCCCCCCACCATGTCCGCATCCCGCATCACGTTCCTCGAAGGCCAGGCCGACCAGGGCGCGGCCCTCGCCCGCATCGCCGACCGCGTCCGCACCCAGCTCGCCTCCCCGGAGCTCGCCGGACTGCGCACCGCCGAGCGTCCCCTGTTCACCGGCATCGGAGCCTCGTACGCCGCCCTCGCCGTCCCCGTGCAGCAGCTCCGCGAGGCCGGGATCGTCACCCAGCGCGTGCTGTCCAGCGAGATCGAGACCGGCACCGCCGGCTTCGACACCGACTGCCTGATCGCCGTCTCGCAGGGCGGGCGCAGCTCCGAGACCATCGCGGCCTTCGAGTGCGCCGCCCCGGGCATCACCAAGACGGCCCTGCTCAACGTCGTCCCGTCCCCGCTCGGCGACCTCGCCGACCTCACCGTGGACCTCGGCAACGAGCCCGACTCGTACGCCTCGACCATCGGCTACACCGGCACCATCGTCGCCCTCGACCTGATCGCCGGGGCCGTCGCGGGCCGCGCGGGCGACCCGTGGGGCGAGATCGCCGAGCAGACCACTGCGATCCACGCGCAGGCCACCGAGATCGTGGCCGGCCTGCGCGAGCGCGGCGCCCGCTGCATCGCCTCCGACGGCGTGGCGGCCGGGGCCTCCCGGGCCTCCGCCGAGGAAGGCGCACTGCTGCTGCGCGAGGTGGTGCGGATGACCGCGGCCCACTCGGCGACCCGCAACTACCTGCACGGCGAGATGGAATCGGCCGGCAACACCCTCCACCTCGTCTACGGCGACGGCCGCGAGATCGAGCTGGCCCGCTCGCTGGCGGGCGCGGGCCACCTCACGCTGCTGATGACCACGGCCGAGGTGGAGCCGGCCGACAGCCTGTCGGTCGTCCGCCTGCCCGAGGTCGCGGACGCGGTCCGGGTCGTCCTGGAGACGGTGGTCCTGCAGGAGCTGGTGGCCCAGCTCAGCGCCGAGCGCGACGTCCCGATCGAGTCCTTCGTCTTCGCCAACGACGACACCAAGCAGGGCGGCCTCGACATGTCCGACTTCGAGGTCGCGGCCTTCACCCAGGCCTGAGCCCCGGCCGCCGGCGCCACGGTCCTGCGATCCTCGGATCCCGCGGGCCGTGGCGCTTCGGCGTGCCGGGCCTCGCCGTCGCCGTTCCCCTCCCCGGCGCAGTGCGGCGCGACGGCGGCCTGAGATCATCTGCGGATGGATCGCTTCGTGACGGACCCCGCCCGATTCGCCGCCGCCGGCAGTCTCGGGGACTGCGCCCGGCTGCCCGAGCCGGCTCCCGGCATCGTCGCCTGCCCGGAGCCGGAGCCGGAGCCGGAGCCGGACCCGGACCTCCACGACGACGGGTACGGAGCCTGAGGTGGACGAGGTACTGGAGGAACTGCGCTCCGTCGGCCCCTTCTTCACCGTGGCGTACGGGAAGGAGCCGCCCGGCCCCGGTTTCAGGCCGCTCGGCGAGCTCTACGGGGAGCGGCTCGGGCCCTACGTCGCCGAGGTCGGGCGGCGCATCGGGAGCGGGCCGGGGCGGGTGGCGGCTTCGACCGCGCAGTTCGGGATCGTCTCGCGGCTCTGGTCGCTCGGGCTCGGCTGCGCCGTGCTCGCCGGGCGGGTCCCGGACCTCGGCCCCGGCAGCCTGTGGTGGCGGCTGCCCGGCGCGGGGTCGCTGGAGCTGTGGCTGCCCGAGCCGGCCGCGTCCCCCGGGGAGACCCCGGCGCGGGCCCTCGCGGAGACCGTTCTCGGCAACCTCGCGGTGCTCGACACGGCACTGCGCGAGCAGTTCGGAGTCTCCCCGCTGGTGCTCCGCGGCAACGCCGCCTCCGGGCTGGTCGGAGCCGTCCGGGTGCTCACGGACCGGGTGCCGGGAGAAGCGGCGGCGGAGCTCGCCGCCGCGCTGCTCGCCGACGGCGGCCCGCTCGGCGGGACCGGTGCCTTCATCCACGAACCCGGCCTCGGGGTGGCCTTCACGCGCCGCAGCTGCTGCCTGTACTACAAGGTGCCCGGCGGCGGGCTCTGCGGGGACTGCGTGCTGCGGACCCGGTAACGGAGCCCGGCCGTTCGGAGCAACGGAGCGTGTGGCGCACGGCGACGCGCCCGCCGGCGCTTCTACGTTCCCTGCCATGAAGCACGAACACACCGCGCCCGAGGCCCACGCGCCCGCCCGCGGGGTCTCCCGCCGCACCGCCCTGACCGGCCTCGCCGCCGCCGGGGCCGGAGCCCTCGCCGTCGGAGCGGGGGCGGCCCCCGCGTGGACCGCACCGGCACCGGCGCCCGCCGCGACGGCACCCCGGGCCGCGGCCGCAGCCGCATCCGCCGCTGCCCCCGACCCCTCGCCCGGCGCCATGAAGCTCTTCGCCGACCCGGGCTTCAACTTCGCCGGCCTCTTCGCCCTGGGCGCCGCCGGCATGCGCGCCTCCGAGGTCGGCGAGGTCCTCACCGCCGTCAACACGATCAACGCCGCCGGACTGTCCGAGCAGACCTTCACCGACACCTTCCGCGGCTGGGGCGACCGTCTCGCCGCGCCCCCGGCCGCCGGCCGGCACGGCCGCGAAACCCCCTCGCAGACCCGCAGGTTCCGTTCGCTGCGGGCGGCCCAGTACTACACGCAGGCCCTGTTCTACGTACTGGGCACCGACCGCCCCGGCGACGAGCAGGAGGTCTACCTCCAGGGGCGCCGAGCCTGGGACACCTTCACGCAGCTCTGCTCCCCGGCCGCCGTCCGGTCGAAGGTCCCGTACGGCAACACCCGGCTGCCGGTCTGGTTCTTCCGCCCCGAGGGGCACCGCCCGTCCGAACCGCGGCCCACCGTCATCCTCACCAACGGCAGCGACGGCCAGAACGTCGACATGTGGACCTACGGGGTGTCCGCGGCCCTGGACCGGGGCTGGAACGCCCTCGTCTACGACGGTCCGGGCCAGGGCGAACTCCTCTTCGTCCAGGAGCTGCCCTTCACCCCGCGCTGGGAGCAGGTGGTCGGCCCGCTGATCGACTGGCTGGAGCGGCGCGAGGACGTGGACCGTTCCCGCATCGCGCTCACCGGCCTCAGCATGGGCGGCAACCTCGTCGCCCGCGCCGCCGCCTTCGAACCCCGTATCGCGGCCCTCGTCTGCCAGCCCGGCTGCGTCAGCCCCTGGCTCGGCTTCGACAAGGAGCTCCGCGACGTGGTCACGGCCGACAAGGCGCAGACCAACCGGGTGTGGAACGAGGAGGTGGTCCCCGAGCTCACCCCGCAGCTCGCCTACACGGTGAAGAAGAGGTTCGAGATCTTCTCCGAGGAGGCGCTGCGGGCGGCCCGCGCCGGGCGGATCTTCACGGACCTGTGGACCCCGGCCCAGCGGGCCATCAGCCTGGACGTCACCGCCGTGGTCCCGCGGATCAAGGCCCCGACGCTCGTCCTGGACTACGACTTCGAGCAGTTCTACCCCGGCCAGCCCCGGCGGATGTACGACCTGCTCCGCTCGCGGCGCGAGTACGTGAAACTGACCGAGGCCACCGGGGCGCAGTTGCACTGCTCCCCGATGGCCCCGCAACAGCACTGCGACCTCGTCTTCGACTGGCTGGCCGACGTCCTGCACCGCTGATGATGCGGGCGGGCGGGAGCCGGCAGGCCGGCTAGAAGGTCAGGTTCCAGGCGTCGATCTTGCCGGTGTCCGCGCTGGCGTTGTCGTTCACGCGGAGCGTCCAGACACCGTTGGCCACCTCGCTGGAGGCATTGACGGTGAAGGACTGGATGATGTTGTCCGTGCTGCCGCCGGCCCGGTTGCTCAGGACGTAGACGGAGCCGTCCGGAGCCACGAGGTCGACCTTGAGGTCACCGATGTAGGTGTGCTTGATGTCCACGCCCACCTTGAGGGTGGCCGGCGCGTTGCCGGTCACCCCGCTGACGGTGATGGCGCTGTTCACCGTCGCGTTGTCGGTGATCGCGACGTCGGTGAGGTTCTCGAAGTACTTCCCGGGGGGCGGGGTCGAGCCGCCGACCGCCTTCAGTGCGTCGACCTGGCCCTCGCCGAAGAACCCGTTGTTGGCCGTGGTCCCCTTGCAGCGGGTGTCCGACGGGCAGGCGGTGTCGTTGGCCTGGGTGGCCAGCGCGGTGCGGATCTGCGCCGGGGTGAAGGTCGGGTTGGCACTGGCGATCAGCGCCGCGACGCCCACGACGTGCGGGGTGGCCATCGACGTACCGCTCTTGGTGCTGTAACCGCCGCCGGGGGCCGTGGAGTAGACGCTGCTGCCCGGCGCCGCGACGTCGATGACGCCCTGGCCGAAGTTGGAGAACGAGGCCTTGGTGGTCCCGGTGCCGTTGGCGGCGACGGTGACCACGCCCGGGAGCTCGGTCGGGATGTCGAGGCAGGCGTTGGTGATGGTCCGGGTGGTCGGCGTCGAGTCGTTGGGGCTCGCCGAGTCCGTGGTCTTGTTGGCGAGGTCGTAGTCCTCGTTGCCCGCCGCGGCGACCTGGAGCGAGCCCTTGCTCTCCGCGTACTCCTGGGCGCGCTTGACGCCCTCGATGATCGCGGCCTGGTCGATGTTGTCCGGGCAGTTGAACTGCCACGGGTCCGTGTAATAGCTGTTGTTGGTGACCTTGAACCCGTGGTCGCCCGACCAGACGAAGGCGCAGATGGTGTTCTCGGCGAAGAACAGCGAGGTGCCCGGCTCGGCCACGCGGACCGAGGAGATCTTCACGCCCGGGGCCACGCCGACGACGCCCTTGCCGTTCTTGGCGGCGGCCACGGTGCCGGCCACGTGCGTGCCGTGGGTGTCCACGTCGCGCCAGGCGCCGGCCCGGGTGTCCGCCTTGCCGTAGGCGCAGGAGGCGGAGTCCGCGGCGTTGAAGTTCGGTGCCAGGTCCTGGTGCTGGTCGTCGACGCCGGTGTCCAGGATGCCGACCTTGACGGAGGCGGATCCGGTGGTCACGGCCCAGGCCTGGTCGGCCTTGATCTGGCTCATGTCGGCGCGCACGGGCTCGCCCGCGGGGGTCGTCGACTGGGCCGGGTTGGCGGGCAGCGCCGGGTTGTAGGCGTCGGCCGGGACGTCCGAGGTACGCGTCGCGCCGACCTTCTGGACCCCGCTGACCCCGCGCATGGTCGCGGCGAAGGTCGAGGAGGTCGAGTGGGCGACGATCACGCCGATCTGGTCGTAGTACGAGAAGACCGTGCCGCCGTTCGCCGTGACGGCGGAACGGACCACCGAGCTGTCACCGGCAGCGGTGATCACCACGTAGGCGCGGGTGCCGGCAGCCCAGGTCGCACTCTGGGAAGTCGGCGCCGGGGCCTGGGCGGTGCCCTTGGCGGGGGCGGAGGTGCCGGGGATGCCGGCCGGGGACACGGGCGCCGTGCCGGCGAGCGCGGCCGGTGCTCCGAAGGCCAGGGCGCCCAGGGCGGCCGCCAGCACGAGGGTACGTCGGGGTCGGCTGGATATGTGGGGTATCAATGCGTCCTCCGAAGACGGTCCTGCGGTGCGGGTGGCACCTACCGGGCCGTACGAAACGAGTGGTGGACGCAAGATGTCAGAAGCCCGCCCCGGTATGGAAGTACCTTTTACAGCTAGACCGTTCATCCGATCTTGGCTGAAAAATGACTCCCGAGTGAGGTGTCGGGTCCGGCCGGGCTGGGCACCGTGGGGGCGAGCCCTGCCCGGCCGGACCGCGGGCGGCCGCGTCAGACGGAGACGTCGTCCTTGGTGCCGCCCGGCTGGGAGGGTACGGCCGGTGCCTGCTCGTGAGCGTCGTCGGTGAGCGTGGTCTCGTCGAACGGCAGCCGTCCCGCCAGGACTTCGGTGGCCCGGGCCCGGTCGAACTCCTTGGTCCAGGTGCCGATCAGCACGGTGGCGATCGCGTTGCCCGCGAAGTTGGTCAGCGCCCGTGCCTCGCTCATGAACCGGTCGATGCCCACGATCAGGCCGACGCCGTCGACGAGTTCAGGCCGGTGGGACTGGAGTCCTCCGGCGAGCGTGGCCAGGCCGGCGCCCGTCACCCCGGCGGCGCCCTTCGAGGCCACGATCATGAACAGCAGCAGGGAGATCTGCTCGCCCAGGGCGAGGGGCTTGCCCATCGCCTCAGCGACGAAGAGCGAGGACATCGTCAGATAGATCGCGGTGCCGTCCAGATTGAAGGAGTAGCCCGTCGGGACCGTGATGCCGACCACCGGCCGCGAGACGCCCACGTGTTCCATCTTCGCGATCAGCCGCGGCAGCGCCGACTCCGAGGAGGAGGTGGACAGGATCAGCAGGAACTCCCGGCCCAGGTAGCGCAGCAGGGCGAAGACGCTGATCCCCGTACACAGCCGCAGCAGCGTGCCCAGGACCACGAAGACGAAGAGCAGGCAGGTCGTGTAGAAGCCGATCATGATGACGGCGAGGGACTTCAGCGCGTCCGTCCCGGTCGCCCCGACCACCGCGGCGATCGCGCCGAACGCGCCCACCGGCGCAGCCCACATGATCATCGCGAGCACCCGGAACACCAGCTTCTGGATGTACCCGATGCCGCGCAGCACCGGCTCGCCCGCCGCGCCCATGGCCTGCAGCGCGAACCCGCAGAGCAGCGCCACCAGCAGCGTCTGCAGTACCTCGCCCCCGGTGAAGGCCGACACCAGCGTGGTCGGGATGATCCCCAGCAGGAACTCGGGCGTACTCTCCGCGCCACCGGCCTTGGCCTGCGCCTCCCCGGCGTGCCGGGCCGCCTCGGTCAGGTGCAGCCCGCTGCCCGGCTCCAGCAGGTTGCCCACCACCAGCCCGATGGCCAGCGCCACCGTGGACATCACCATGAAGTAGCCGAGCGCCAGCCCGCCCACCGCGCCGACCTTGGCGGCCTTGCGCACCGATCCGATGCCCAGCACGATCGTGCAGAAGATGACCGGAGAGATCATCATCTTGATGAGGTTGACGAACCCGGTGCCCAGCGGCTTGAGCTCCACGGCGGTGCCGGGCGCGGCGAACCCGACGGCGATGCCGAGCAGCACCGCACCGATCACGGCGATGTACAGATAATGCGTCTTGTCGCGCCTGGCGGCCACGATGCCTCCTGGTAGAGCCTTCGCCTCCCCGATGACGAAGGCGTCCCGGGAGGACCATGGCCCGCCGCTGTGACCCCGGTCACCCTTGCGTTCATTGAGTTCACGCCCGGGTGCACACTGAGCGCCATGTTCCGCTTCCTCCGGCCGCCGCGCAGCCTCGCCGGCCAGCTCTTCGCCATGCAGGTGGTGCTGGTCGCCGCGGTCGTCGCCGGCTGCGCCGTCTTCGCGTACGCGACCGCCCGCGACCAGGCCGAGGAGGCCGCCCGGAGCCAGGCCGGAGCGGTGGCCCGCGCGGTCGCCGACTCCCCGTCGGTACGGGAGGCGGCGCGGGGAACCGGCCGCGAGGCCCTGCAGCCCTATGCGGAGCGGGTCCGCGTCGACGCGGGCGTGAACTTCGTGACGATCATGGCGCCGGACGGACGGCGCTGGACCCACCCCGACCCGATGCGCATCGGCGAACCCTTCCTCGGCAACACCGCCCCCGCCCTGAGGGGCGAGACCTTCAGCGAGACCTACACCGGAACGCTCGGTCCCTCCCTCCGCGTGGTCACCCCGATCACCGACGACGGCCGGGTCATCGGCATGGTCGCCGCCGGCATCACCGTGAGCGCGGTCAGTGCCCGCCTCGCCGCGCGGCTCTCGGCCCTCGCCTGGGTGGCCGGCGGGGCCCTCGCCCTCGGCGGGGCGGGCACCTACGTGGTCAACGCCCGGCTGCGCCGTCACACCCACGGGATGAACGCCGCCGAGCTGAGCCGGATGTACGACTACCACCAGGCCGCCCTGCACGGGGTCCGCGAAGGACTGCTGATGCTCGACGGCCGCCGCCGGATCACCCTCGTCAACGACGCGGGCCGCGAACTCCTCGGCCTGCGCGGGGAGGTCAAGGGGACCGCGGCCGCCGACCTCGGCCTGCCCGCCCCCCTCACGGGGGCCCTGCTCTCCGACCGGCCCCGGGTCGACGAGGTCCACCTGACCGTGGACCGCGTGCTCGTGCTCAACAGCGCGCCCGTCGCCGGCGGCGGCCGCCGGGGCACGGTGATCACCCTGCGCGACCACACCGAACTACTCTCGCTCACCGGTGAGTTGGACCAGGAGCGCGGATTCACCCGGGCGCTGCGTGCACAGGCCCACGAGGCGGCCAACCGGCTGCACACCGTGGTCTCCCTCATCGAACTCGGCCGCAGCCGGGAGGCGGTGGACTTCGCCACCGCCGAACTGTCCCTCGCCCAGGCCCTGACCGACGAGGTGATCGCCGCCGTCGGCGAGCCCGTGCTCGTCGCCCTGCTGCTCGGCAAGGCCGCGCAGGCCCATGAGCGGGGCGTCGAGCTGGTCGTCACCCCGGACAGCGGAGCCATCGGCGCCGGGCCCGGCGGCCCGCCCGCGCGGGACCTCGTCACCGTCCTCGGGAACCTCGTCGACAACGCCGTCGACGCCCTCACCGGTGTTCCCGGCGGCCGGATCTCCGTCACCGTCCGCCCCGACGGCCCGGACGGGCCGCACGGGCGCGGGGTGCTGATCGGCGTGGCCGACAACGGCCCCGGACTCCCCGAGGGCGCGGACGTGTTCCGGCGCGGCTGGTCGGGCAAGGGGGAGGGGCGGGGCCTCGGCCTCGCCCTGGTGCGGCAGGTGGCCCACCGGCACGGCGGCAGCGCCGAAGCCGATCAACTGCCCGACGGAGGGGCGCGGTTCACCGTACGACTGCCGGCGCGCGGGGAGGGGGACGCATGAGCACGCCCGAGGTGCGGGTCCTCGTCGTCGAGGACGATCCGGTGGCCGCCGACGCGCACGCACTGTACGTCGGGCGGGTGCCCGGCTTCACCGCCGTCGGGGTGGTCCACTCCCTCGCGGAGGCGACCCGGGTCCTGGAACGGACCCGGATCGACCTGCTGCTGCTGGACCTGACCCTGCCCGACGGCCACGGCCTGCGCTTCGCGCGCGGCCTGCGGGCCGCGGGCCACCCCGCCGACGTGATCGTGGTGACCTCGGCGCGGGACCTGGGGGTCGTCCGCGAGAGCGTCTCCCTCGGGGTGGTGCAGTACGTACTGAAACCCTTCGCCTTCCCCACCCTGCGCGAACGGCTCCTGCGCTACGCCGAGTTCCGCGCGACGGCGGCGGGCGAGGCGGCCGGCCAGGACGACGTGGACCGCGCGATGGCGGCCCTGCGCTCACCCCGGCCGGCCGAACTCCCCAAGGGCATCGGCGGGCCGACCCTGGACCGGGTCGCCGCGCTGCTGCGGGCGGCCCCCGAGGGGCTGACCGCGGGCGGGACGGCCGAGGCGGCCGGGATCTCCCGGATCACCGCCCGCCGGTACCTGGAGCACCTGGTGGACACCGGCCGCGCGGACCGCACCCCCCGGTACGGCCAGGTCGGCCGCCCCGAACTGCACTACCGCTGGCTGGCGGCGGCCCCGGCCGGGGCGGGCGCCGGCTCCGTATCGAAGGTGTAGAACTTCCGGTGGTCCAGCATGTCGGCCGGGGTCACGTCGTTCCACGGCCGCATGGTGTCGTGCAGGTCCACGACATTCGGGGTGCCGGCGGCCGGCAGGTAGGCCGACTGCGGGTGAAGCGCCTGCCAGTCGGCCCACAGCTTGTCGATGAAGGCGTGGTGCATCCAGAACACCGGGTCGTTCGGGGAGACCCCGGTGGCCATCTGGCCGCCCACCCAGACGTGCACCCGGTTGTGGAGGTTGGCCCCGCGCCATCCCTCCAGGGCGTTGCGGAAACCGCCGGAGGAACTGTTCCAGGGCGCCGCGTCGTACACCGGCATGGCGAGGACGGCGTCCACCTCGGCCCGGGTCGGCAGCTGGGCCACGCCGGTGCCGAGCGCGCGCCGCAGGTAGGAGCGCCCGTCGACCCGTACGGCTATCTCCCACTTGCCGGCCGCGTACGCGAACGGCCCGTCGAGCACCTGCCCGTCCCGGGCCCGTCCGGTACCGCCGAGGAAGTCGGCGGCCCAGAGGGAGGAGCGGGCGGTCCGGTCGGCCGTCCAGTCCCAGTAGGGCAGGGCCACCGACGGATCCACCGCCTGCAGCGCCGCCTCGAACTCCAGCAGAAACCGGCGGTGCCAGGGAAGGAAGGAGGGGGAGCGGTGGCCGACTCTGTCACCCGAGTCGGTGTCGCTCATGATGAAGCCGTTGTGCGTGGTGACGAAGCGGTCGTAGCGGCCGGTGCGCTTCAGTTCCAGGAGCGCGGCGGTGAACGCCCGCTTCTCCTCGGCGGTGAGCGCGGCCTGGTTCTTGCGGATGGTCATCACATGCCGCCCATCGGGACGAGGACGGCGCCCTGGAGCTCGCGCACGGCGGCGCGGGCGAGCGGGAGCGGGCCGGAGAAGGTCTCGTAGTGGTTGACCACGCTGATCCAGCTGCCGTCGGCGTTCTGCATCACGTGCAATTCGCGGCCGTCTATGAGGACGGTCGGCAGACCGGGGGACTGGTGGCCCCCGTGGTGGCCGCCGTGCTCGTGCCCGCCGCCCGAGGCGGGGACTATCCGTATGCGGCGGCCCTGGTAGACCTCGTCGACGGTGCCCGCGGGGTCGGCGGGTGCGGCGGTACGGGATCCGGTGACGGCGGCGTGCGCGGTGGCGCCTGCGAGGCCGAGGACGCTGAGTGCGCCGGCAGTGGCGCTCAAGGCCTGTCGGCGGGTGATCTTGTTCATGGCCCGAAGAGGTATCAGGGCGCGGGGAGCCCAGGGCTGTTATCCGGACATGCGTGGATAAGTTGCCCGTCGAACTACTTGGATGATCTTCCCGTCCGGACCGGCTCCAGTGGCCCGGACGGGAAGACCTGTGTGGAAAAGCTTAATGGACGGGAAATCCTGCGGTCGCACGGGGTGGCTATGGAAGGGATCACACCGAGGAGTCGGCCGGAAGCCGCAGTGAGAACCGCCCTCCGGGGCCCGGTCCGGCGCTCAGCGTCCCCCCGTGCGCCGAGGCGATGTCCCGCGCGATGGCCAGCCCGAGACCGGTCCCGCCCGCGTCCCGGCTGCGCGAGGCGTCGAGCCGGGTGAAGCGGGTGAAGATCCGCTCCCGGTCCGCCTCGGGGACTCCGGCGCCGTCGTCCCGGACCTCCAGGACGACCTCGCCGGGACCGGCGGGACGGTCGGGTCCCGGACGGGAGGGACGGGCGGGTCCGGCGGGTCCGGCGGGTCCGGCGGCTCCGCCCGTGACGGTGGTGACGGTCACCGTGACGTTCTCGCGGGCGTGCCGCTGCGCGTTGTCGAGGAGGTTGTCCAGCACCCGGGCCAACTGCCCGCGGTTGCCGCGGACCAGGGCCGGTGCCCCGGTGGTGCCCGTCACGACCGGCGCCGCCACCGGGACCCGGCCTTCGGGGCGCCGGGCCAGGGTGTCCCGTACGAGGTCGTGGAGGTCGAGGGCGGTCCGCTCGGGGGCCTGGCCGGCGTCGATGCGGGCCAGGAGCAGCAGATCGTCCGCGAGCTGCTGGACCCGGATCACGTCGTCCAGCAGCTCTCCGCCGTGCAGGAGCTGCGGATGGGCGATCCCGACCTCCACGTGGGCGCGCAGCGCGGCGATGGGGTTGCGCAGCTCGTGCGAGGCGTCGGCGACGAACCGGCGCTGGCGGTCCATGGACTCCTCCAGCCGGTCCAGGGTGGAGTTGACCGTCCGGGAGAGCCGCGCGACCTCGTCGCGCGAGGCCGGCACCGGCACCCGGCGGCCCAGGTCCCGCTCGGTGATCTCCGCGACCTCGGTACGGATCGCCTCCACCGGACGCAGGGCCCGGCCGGTGGAGCGCCAGGTGACGGCGGCCACGAGCAGGACCAGCAGCGGGATGCCCGGAACCATGGAGCGCAGGATCAGGCCCTGGGTGTACCGGGCGGTCTCCAGGCTGGTCCCGGCGTACACGGTGACCCCCGCACCGCCGGCCGTCGTCGCCCGGACGGCGACGAGCCGGAAGGGGTGGGGGCGGGGATCGGGCCGCAGCGCCAGGTCCAGGCTGCGCGCGGCCGCGTCGTGGCCGTCGGCGGGCTCGAAGGATGCCACGGGGCCGCGGCCGGCCAGGTTGTGGCTCGCGGCGAGGATCCGGCCGTCGTCGGTGACCACTTGGAGCAGGCTGTCCTCGCCGTCGGGGACGGCGAGACGGTCGACGAGCCGCCCCGAGCCGGCCACCCCGGCGACGGCCTCGGCGCGGGCCAGCGCGGTGCGCTCGGCGGAACCGACCAGCCCGTGGCGGATCACGCCGAGCAGGCCCGCGCAGGCGGCGAGCAGCGCGACGGTGACGATGGCGACGGCGCCGAGGGTGGTCCGCACCCGGACCGAACCGAGCGGCAGCCGGAACCGGTGGAAGCCGGAGGAGCCGCGGAGGGCCGAGAGGGGCCGGGACAGGGGCCGCGACGGCGGCCGGAGGCGCTTCACGGGGTGGCGGCGGGCTGCGGGACGAGCCGGTAGCCGATCCCGCGAGCGGTGTGCAGCAGCGGCTGCGCGGAGTCCCCGAAGGGGCCCTGGAGCTTGCGGCGCAGCGCGCTCACGTGCACCTCCACCACGTTCGGATCGCTGTCGGCGGGCAGGTCCCAGACCTCCTCCAGCAGGGCACCCTTGGACACCGCGACCCCCGGCCGCCGCGCCAGCACCGCGAGGAGGTCGAACTCCTTGGCGGTGAGCGGGATCTCGGCACCGGCCCGGGTGCACCTCTTGGTCCCGGGCTCCAGCACGAGGTCGCCCGCCTCGACCACGGCCGGCCGGGTGGCGACCCCGCGCCGCAGCAGGGCGCGCAGGCGGGCCTGGAGCACCAGATAGGAAAAGGGCTTCGTGAGGTAGTCGTCGGCGCCGGTGTCGAGGCCCTCCGCCTCGTCGTACTCGCTGTCCCTGGCGGTGAGCATCAGGATCGGCGTCCAGAGGCCGGCGGCCCGTACGGTCCGGCACACGCGGTGTCCGTCGAGACCCGGCAGCATCACGTCGAGGATGATCGCGTCGTAGACGTCGGTGAGTGCGAGCCGCAAGCCCTCCTGCCCGTCGTGGGCCACGTCCACCCGGAGCCCCTCGGCCTCGAATCCGCGGCGTAGGACCGAGGTCAGGGAGACCTCGTCCTCGACGATCAAAATGCTGCTCATTGTCCGGATCCTACCTATTGGTGCGGGTCTCCTCAGTGGCGGGTGTGCTGCGACCAGTCGTAGTAGTCCCGTCCGAAGTTGCCGGACCGGTCGCGGATCTCCTGCTCGGAGGGGCGGCCGGTGCTCCTGTCGTCCCCGCTGCCGCCTTCGCCGCCGTTGTTGCCGCTGTCCTTCGCGGTGCCCTTGCTGCTGTCCTCGGCGGTGTCGTCGCGGCGGTTCTCCTCCTTCTGGTGGCGGGCCACCCCGCCCGTCTTCGCGTCGACGTCGATCGCGTGCCGGACCGGGCCGTCGCTGACCTCGATCTGCCACAGCGGGGTGCCCTCGGTGCCCTGGATGGACAGCTCGGAGACGAAGCCCGCGCCCGCCTTCGCCACGGCGGTGCGGACGGCGTCCTCGCGGTCCACGCTCGCGGCGGCCAGCTTGGCGAGCGGAATCTCCAGGTACTGGCGGGCGCGTTCCGGCATCCGGTCGGCCCGGTTGCCGAGCAGGGCCCCGGTGGTCGCGTCCACGGAGAGGTTGTGCACGCGCGGCTCGGCGGTCACGAGGTCGATCTCCCAGACCCGGGTGCCGTCCTGGGTCGCCAGATCCACGTTCGTGATCCTGCCGCCGGAGACGGACTTCTCGGCGGTCGCCATGGCCTGGACGCGGGAGGTCTTCGGGCCGCCCTGTTCGGCCGGGCCCTGCTCCGGAGCCGCCGCGGGGGATCCGGGGGTGCCGGCGGGCTCGGTGGCCCCGGTCCCGGTCCCGGTCCCGGCCTCGGTCCCGGCCGCCGCCGGGGCCGCGCTGCCGGCGGCGCGGGCCTTGTCCACGCCGGCGTCGGAGCCCGAGCCGCCGCAGGCGGTGAGCGAGAGGGTGAGGGCCCCGGCCGCGAGGGTGGCGGCCAGCAGTCGACCTCGGCGCGCGGCGGCGGTGGCCTTCCCGGTGGCCGTGGCCGTGGCCGTGGCCGTGACCGTCGGCGTGGCGGTGGCGGTGGCGGTGGCGGTGTCAGTGGCGGTCGTGCGGATGTGCATGGGGCCCTCCCGAGCGGCTGTCTCACCGGCTGGTGATGACTCCACTCTCGGGGGCCCTCCTGAACCCTCCCTGAAGCATCCTGAAGGCGACTTCAGGATGATCTGTCCGGGTTCATCCCGATATAGTCCCGCTATGGCTCTCCATGAGACGAAGGACCTGCGTGCCCGCGACGCCGAGACGGACGTGTTCGCGTCCACCCTCAGCGGCGAGATCCTCCCCAAGTACCGGATGCCCGAGGACCACTCGCCCTCCGAGGTGGTCTACGAGCTCCTCCACAACGAGCTGCTCCTCGACGGCAACGCCGCCCAGAACCTGGCCACCTTCTGCACGACGTGGTCGGACGACGGGGTCCACCGGCTGATGAACGAGTGCCTCGACAAGAACATGATCGACAAGGACGAGTACCCGCAGACGGCCGAGATCGAGGCCCGCTGCGTCAACATCCTGGCCGATCTGTGGAACGCCCCCGCCGGCACCACCGGGACCGGCTGCTCCACCACCGGCTCCAGCGAGGCCGCCATGCTCGGCGGACTCGCCCTCAAGTGGCGCTGGCGCGAGCGCCGCCGCGCCGCCGGACTGCCCACCGACCGGCCGAACCTGGTGTGCGGTCCGGTGCAGGTCTGCTGGGAGAAGTTCGCCCGGTACTTCGACGTGGAGCTCCGCCAGCTCCCCCTGCTGCCCGGAGCCACGGGACTCAGCCCCGAGCAGCTCGCCGCCAACGTCGACGAGAACACCATCGGCGTGGTCGCCATCCTCGGCGTCACCTACACCTGCGTCTACGAGCCCGTCGCGGAGATTTCCGCCGAACTCGACCGGATCCAGGCCGAGCAGGGCTGGGACGTGCCGATCCACGTGGACGCGGCCAGCGGCGGCTTCGTGGCCCCCTTCCTCCACCCCGACGTGGTCTGGGACTTCCGGCTGCCGCGCGTGGCCTCGGTCAACACCTCCGGGCACAAGTACGGCCTCGCTCCGCTGGGCGTGGGCTGGATCGTCTGGCGCACCGCCGACCTGCTCCCGGCGGACCTCGTCTTCTCCGTGGACTACCTCGGCGGGGACATGCCCACCTTCGCCCTCAACTTCTCCCGGCCGGGAGGAGAGATCATCGCCCAGTACTACCTGTTCCTGCGGCTGGGCCGGGGCGGCTACCGCCGGGTCCAGCAGGCCTGCGCCGACACCGCCCAGTATCTGGCCCGCGAGATCGAGACCATCGGCCCCTTCACCCTGCTCTACGACGGCCAGGGCGCGCTGCCCGCCGTCTCCTACCGGCTCACCGACCCGCAGGGCGCGGGCTTCACCCTCTACGACCTCTCCGACCGGCTCCGGATGCGCGGCTGGCAGGTGCCCTCGTACCCGCTGCCGGCCGAGCGGGACGACACGGTCATCCAGCGGGTCCTGATCCGGCACGGGGTGACCCGCGACCAGATCGCGCTGCTCGTCTCCGACCTGCGCAACGCCGTGGAACACCTGATCGCGCACCCGCAGCCCGTCCCTGCGGCCCCGCCCCGGTCCGGCTTCCACCACTGACCCGGCCCGCCTCACGGGCCCGGCTTCCCTCCGGCGGCGCGCGTCCGGCGCGCGTCCCATGCACGGCTCCGGCGCTCAGGACGCCGACCAGCGCATCCCCAGCTCCGTCAGCGCGGCCGTCCGCTCCGGGGTGAGGGAGGCGGCGCGGGAGCGCTGGTTGGCGATCCAGGAACCGAGGCGCAGGTCCCGGTCGCCGACCCGCTCCACGTGCGCGCGCGGCACCCGCAGGTGCCCCTCGCGGTCGTGGAACCGGCGGGCCGCCTCCAGGTGGGCCGCCCACGCGTCCGCATGGGCGACCCGGGGCCTCGGCCGGTCCTCGCCCTCCGCCGGAGTCACCCCGAGGGTGTGCTCCAGCAGCCAGCGCTGGGCCCAGGCGAGGCGCTCCCAGGACGCGCGCTGGCCGCGCAGCCACACGCCGAGGTCCTCGCCCTGCACCACGGCCTCCCCGGGTCGCGCCGGGAGCCCGCCGCCCGCGTCCAGGTGGACCCGGGTCAGGTGGAAGGCCCGCTGCCAGGAGATGTCCCAGGACGGGCACCAGGAGGCGTCGATGGCCTCCAGGGCCTCCCGCCGTTCCTCGGACAGGGCGCCGGGGCCCTCCCGTCGGGCCGCCGCCCGCTGGTTCTTGACCCAGACCCCGACCGGGGCGCCGCGCCAGGTGGCTTCCACGGGAGGCAGCAGGTGGCCGTGCTCGGCGGCCCAGCCGCTCGCCGCCGCGAGCCCCTCCTCGAACGCCACGTCGAAGTGGCTCCACACCATGCCCAGTTCGTCGAGCTGCGCCACCCGACGGTGACCGAGCGCCCCGCGCCGGTACGTGCGCCGCGCATCGGCGATCCACTGGCCGAGCGGGAACCGGGCCAGCGCCGGCGGCCACGGAGCCCCGGCCCCCGGCCCCTCCACGGCGGCGGAGTCGGCCCGCGCGTCGGCCGGTACGTCGGTGCGTACGTCGGCCCGTACGTCCGCCCGCGCGTCGGCCTGTACGTCGGCCCGCGCGTCCGCCCGTACGTCCGTCCCGGCGGGCACCTTGAACGAGAAGGGCACCTTCAGGTCCCCGGCGAGCCCGGCGTAGATCCGGGCGGCCTCCACCCCGCGCCGCCAGTGCTCGTGCTCCGGGTGCAGGACGCGCAGCCGGACGAAGGCCGCCAGCAGCGCCGGGTCGCGGGGGGTGGAGAAGCTCAGCAGGGACTGCGCGCCGCCGCGCAGCCCGGGGCCGGCCACGGACTCCGCGGTGCCCGGAGCCGTACGCCGGCTCGGGGCCTGGGGCTGCGCCAGGGATTCGACGAGCCGGGTGTCGTGGGCCCGTAGCGCCTCCAGCAGCCGTGCGAGGTCCCCGTACGCCCGTGAGGTCAGCATCGTCTCGGGGGACTCGCCGGGCCCCAGCAGCACCGGCACCACGAGGGAGGCGACCTTGCCCTCCCCGGGCCGGATGCGCAGCGCCCGGCCGACGGCCTGGACCAGGTCGGGCATGGAACCCCGGACGTCGGCCCAGAAGACCGAGTCGCACTCCTTGGTGTCCACGCCCTCGCCCAGCACCCGGACGCTGCCCAGGAAGGCCTTGTCCGCGACCCGGTCGTCCGCGAAGGCGCCCAGCACGCGGCGCCGGTGCGCCGCCGTGTGCTGTCCGCACAGCCAGTCCGCCCAGACGGTGCGCGGGTACACCGGCCGCGGTGCCCAGCTCTTGGCGCGCAGCCGGGCGGCCACCGCGGGCAGCCCCGCCGCGAAGGCCTCGGCCTCCTTGGTCAGGTGGTGGAAGACGAGGGTGCGCCGGAAGCCCTGTTTCACGGCCGCCGTCACCAGCGCCGTCTGGAGCGCCGCGAGCCGTACCCCGCGCACGGCGTCGGAGCGCCCGTCCGCGCCGAGCAGTACGGCCGCCTGGAACTCCGGATCGCTGACGTCCACGCAGACCACCCGGTAGGGCGCGCAAATGCCCCGGTCGACGGCCTCCGAAAGGGTCAGGGTGTAGCAGCGCGCGCCGAACGGCCCGTCCGGATCGTCCTCCATGGAGGCCACGAGGTCGCCCCGGCCGCGCGGCCCGTCCGGCCGGCCGGAACCAGCGGCGGCCTCGTCGCCCTCGGCGGAGGCGGAACCCTCGCCGTCCTGCCAGACCCTCGGCGTGGCCGTCATGTACAGCCGGCGGACCGAAGGGATCCGGACGTTGTCGTGCACCACCGCCCAGGGCTTGCCGATCCGCCCCGAGGTCCGGTGCGCCTCGTCGACCACGACGAGGTCCCAGCCGGGCAGCCCCTCGCGGTGCGCGCGCTCGATGGTGCCCAGGCCGAGCGAGGCGTACGTGGCGTACACCGTGACCCGGTCGACGGGCGGGCCCGCCCAGCCGGCCAGTTCGGCCGCGTCGGTGGTGGTCGGCACCCCCGCGTCCTCGCCGCGCAGCGAACACACGGCGAGGGCGCGGCCGGTCCGGCCGCCTTCGCGCCAGGCCGCCGCCGTCTGGACGAGGAGGTCCAGGGAGGGCACCAGCACCAGGACCCGGCCGGCCCGCAGTTCCTCGGCCGTGTGCACGGCGACCAGCGACTTGCCGGAACCCGTTGCCATGATGACCTGCGTACGGAGCCCGGTCCGTGGGACCCTGCGCCCGGCGGGCAGTTCCAGCGCCCGCACGGCGGCGTCGACGGCCTCGCGCTGATGCGGACGGAGTTTCTGCCTGCTGATGCGCCCCACCTCCCCCCGTGATCTGCCGGTTTGCTTCCAGCTCCTATCTTGCCCCCATTTTGAATCATTGCGGGGAGATCGTGGAGACGGGGGTGCGGCGGAGCGTGGCGGAGCGCGACGCGGAGTGGCGGGAGCCCCTGCACCCGTGGTGGCGGGGGCCCCGCGTGCGCAGTGGCGCGAGGTCCTACATCCGGGCGCCGAAGTTCTGCGTCCACCACGGGCCGCCCGCGCCCGTGTGGATGCCGACTCCGATGTCCTTGAAGGAGCAGTTGAGGATGTTCTCGCGGTGGCCCTGGCTCTTCATCCAGGAATCCATCACCTGGGCCGCGGTCTGCTGGCCCCGCGCGATGTTCTCTCCGTAGGTGGACCAGCGGTACCCGGCGGCGGTGGTCCGCTTGCCCGGGTCCGCGCCGTCCGGGTTGGTGTGCGAGAAGAAGTCCCGCCGCGCCATGTCGTCGGAGTGCCCCTGGGCGGCCGTACGCAGCTGCGCGTCCTCCTTGAGCGGCCCGCAGCCGGCCTTCGCGCGCTCGGAGTTGACCAGGGATATCACCTGGGCGGCCATGCTGCCGCCCGGCGGGGCGGGAGCCGGGGTCTTCGGCGGGGTGGACTTCGGGGTCGGCTTCGGGCTGGGCGTGGGGGTCGGGCTCGGGCTCGGAGTCGCGCTGGGGCTGGGACTGGGGCTCGGGCTCGGCGAGGAGCTCGGGGAGGCGGACACCGAGGGGCTCGGGGTGGGGGAGGCCGCCTCGGGCGGCAGCGCGGTCCCCGATTCCGGCGCCACGAGCGCGGCCGGCGGCACCTCGGGGGAGCCGGTGCCGGGGCGGGTGGCGAGGTAGGTCAGCCCGCCTCCCACGACGCAGGCGGCGAGCACCGCGCCACCGACCACCCGGCGCCGGCCGCGGGTGCGCCGCTGCTTGCGCAGCGAGGCGCGGCCGTCTCCGGGGCCGCCCGCCACGGCGAACTGCGCTTCGGGGCTGTTGTCGGCGCCCGCGTGGCTGCCGCCCGCGTGGCCGGCGTCTGCCGGGGAGCCGCCCGGGCCGTACGCCCCGGCGGTGGTGGCCAGACCCGCGGAGGTGAAACCGGAGTCCATGGCGGCCCGTACGCCCGCGAGCAGCGCAGCCGTCACCGGCAGCAGGGCCAGCCCGGCGAGCAGTCCTTCGGCCGGGACCAGGCCGTTCCACAGGCCGGCGCACCGCAGGCACTCCCGGGCGTGCCGGGCTATTCGCTTGCGCCACAGCGCCGAGGGCAGACCGTCCCAGCTCGCCGCCATCGCCCGCAGGTCCTCGCAGGGCGGCTGGGCGCCCAGCGCCCGCTCCACCACCCGGGCCGCCTCCAGCTGCGCCTTCATCCGCTGGACCCGTACCGCGGTGTGCTGCGGGGACAGTTCCAGGGCATCCGCCATCTCCGCGCGGGTCAGCTCCCCGGCGCACTCCAGCCACCACAGCGACAGCAGCGCCCGGTCGTCGGGCTCCAGCCAGCGCGTGGCGCGGGCCGTCTCGCGCCGCTGCCCTTCCAGCTGGAGCCGTACGACGGTCAGGTCGACGAAGTCGGCGCCCGGATCGGCGAGCTCCCAGGCGGCTTCGAGGCCGCTTTCGCCGGGGGCGCTCCGGCGGGCCTGCCAGTGGGCGCGCACCCGGTTCATGGCGATCGCGACCAGCCAGGAACGGAAGCTGTGGTCGTCGCGCAGGCCGCCCAGCCCGTCGAGCGCCCGCAGCATCGTGTCCTGGACCACGTCGTCCACGTCGACGGACCCGTTCAGGGCCCGCCCGACGATGTTGTAGACCAGTGGCAGATAGGCGCTGACCAGGTCGTCCTGTGCGCGGGGATCGCCCGCGCGGGCCGCGGCGACGAGTGCTGCCGTGTGCTGAGTGCTCATAGAAAAGTCCCTGTCCGTACCGGCGCTCGATGATGCCCAATACCTGGGAGACCGTCGAGGGGGACTTCGATAACGCTTATCCGCCGAACGGTTCCGCGGATGCGGAATCCGGACCGCCCGACCCCGCTTCCCGGGCCGGGGCGAGGCGGGCGGCCAGGGCGTCGAGATCGGGCAGGAACCAGATGTGGCGCCCCTCGTTCGACTCCCGTACGAGATCGCGCAGGGCCCCGCTGGCCTCCAGGTGGTGTGCGAGGTCGCCCACGACCACCAGGCGGACCCGGTAGTTCACGAACTTCTGCATGATCGCCCCGGCGAGCCCGCTGCGCAGGTCGAAGAAGCCGGCGTCCAGGCGTTCCACCGGGACGGCGACGATGTCGGTGCGGTAGAAGGCGCCGCCGATCAGCTGGTCGAGCGCGTCCTGCTCGGTGGCGACGGGCGGGCCGTCGGCGGCGCAGACCAGGACCGGTACGCCGTGGTGTTCCACCAGGAGGTCAGCCACGGCGTGCCTCACCCGTGGCGCGGCCGGTGTCCTGGTCCAGGTCGTTGCCCATGCCGTTGCCCGGCCCGAGCACCCCGTCGACCAACTGAAGCAGATCGGCGGTGGTGGCGGCGTCGCCGAGGATCACGATCTTCATGCGGGCCCTCTCCTTGTCGTAGACCGTCTGGACGCGCAGCGTGGCCGGGGTGTCCCGCGGGGACTGCGCGCTCGCCGTGACGAGGTTCGCGAGCCGGCTCGCCGCATCGGGGCCGATCGCGTCGATCTGCACGATGCTCGACACCTCCACGTGCCGCCGCGGGGCCGCCCCGTGGGCGGGAGCCTCCTCGTCGGCGGGGGCGGGGAGGCTCGTCAGGGCCTCGAAGTCCGCCCTGCTGATCCGGTACTGCTTGCCGATCCGGACGGCCTTGAGCCGGCCGTCGCGCACATAGTTCCGGACGGTGCGCACGTGCAGCCCGAGCATCTCGGCGACCTCGCCGACCGAGTAGAGATCGCGCCCTTCGTCACTCATGCTTCCGGATCCTACCCTTCGATGGGGTCGAATGCGTGCTGATAGGGAAGGTTAAGGAAATTCGCTTCGGCCGGGGCCGGGCGCGCTCCTAGGATCACCGGATGACGGATCCCCGCTACCCCGCCAAGCCCCGCCCCGGAGACCGCGTCGCGGTGCTCTCCCCGTCGGCCGGGCTGCCCGCACTCTTTCCGCACCCCTACGAGCTGGGGCTGCGCCGGCTCCGGGAGAAGTTCGGACTGGAGCCGGTGGAGTATCCGAGCACTCGAAAAATGGGCGCGACGCCGCAGGAGCGGGCCGCCGATCTGCACGCCGCCTTCGCCGACCCGGGGATCAAGGCGGTGATCGCCAGCATCGGCGGCGACGACCAGATCACGGTGCTCCCGCACCTCGACGCCGATCTCCTGCGCGCCCACCCCAAGCCGTTCTTCGGATACAGCGACAACACCAACCTGCTCCTGCACCTGCGGGACCTCGGGCTGGTCGCCTACCACGGCGGCTCGGTGATGGTCGAGCTCGGACGGCCCGGCGCCATGAACCCGCTCACGGCCGAGTCCCTGCGGGCGGCCCTGTTCACCTCGGGCGCGTACGAGCTGACCGCCGCCGGCGCCAGCGGGGACGTCAACGGCCCCTGGGACGACCCGCGCACCTTCGACGCCGAACCGGAACTGGAGCCGGCCGGCGGCTGGACCTGGCACCAGGCCGACCGGGTGGTCGAGGGCCTCAGCTGGGGCGGCAACCTGGAGATCCTCTCCTGGCTGCTGATGGCCGACCGCGCGGTGCGGCCCGCCGAGGAGTACGCGGGCGGGGTGCTCTTCCTGGAGACCTCGGAGGACATGCCCCGGGCTCAGGAGGTCTACTGGATCCTGCGCGGCATGGGGGAGCGCGGACTGCTGCGGCAGTTCCCCGCCCTGCTGATGGGCCGCGCGAAGAGCTGGTCCTTCGAGAAGCGCTTCGACGCCGAGGAGCGGGAGCGCTACCGCAGGGAGCAGCGCGAGGCGGTCCTGCGCGCCCTCGGCGAGTACGCCCCCGACACCATGGCCGTCTTCGACGTGGACCTCGGGCACACCGACCCGCAGCTCGTGATCCCCGTCGGGGGCCGGGTCCGGGTGGACGGCCGGGCCCGCCGCATCTTCGTCACGTACTGACGGACATCCGCCCGAAGCAACACCGTTGGGGTTCCCCCGCCCGGGTCCGGGGTGACAATGGGGATCCCACGGGACGTGTTGGGGGCGGCATGTCGGCGTTGCTCTTGAGGGGATCCGGCCGGGCGCGGGGCTGGGCCGGATACCTCGGATCGGCAGGGCTCGGAGCAGGCGCGGTGGCGCTGGCGGCGGTGTGGACCTCGGGGCCCTGGGCCGCCGGGATCGGCGCGGCCGTCACCACGCTGTCCGGACTCGCCGCCGAGCGGACGAGGCCTCCCGCGCAGGGCCCCCGGAGCGCCGGGGCCGGGGAGGTGCTCCGGACGACGGCGGGCCGGATCCCGCTGCTGCGCCACGTGGACCGCCCCGAACTGGCCGGAGCCCACCCGGCGGAGGGCCCCGCGTCCCCGCCCGCGTACATCCGGCGCGACGCCGAACCGGAGCTGCGCGCCGCCCTGGAGCAGAGCCGGTTCGTCCTCGTGGTGGGAGAGTCCGCGGCGGGCAAGACCCGGCTCGCCTACGAGGTGGCCCGCAGCCGCTGTCCCCGGCACGCCTTCGTCCGCCCGCTCACCCGCGCCGGACTGCCCGAGGCGGTACGGATCGCCGGGCGGCGGCGCCGCGCCGTGCTGTGGCTGGACGACCTGGAGGACCACCTCGGCGCGGGCGGCCTCGACGCAGCCCAACTGGCCGCCCTGCACAAGGTGGTGGTCATCGCGACGATGCGGGACCAGGAGTACCGGCGCTACGACGCCCGTGAGGAGAGCAGGCTCACCGGCTCCGACCGGGACGCCTGGCGGGCCCAGCGCGACCTGCTCCACCAGGCGGCCGTCATCAGACTGCCCCGCCACTGGTCCGCGTCGGGGCGCGGCCGGGCCGCCGCCCACCGGGACGATCCGCGCATCGGGGCCGCGCTGGGAGCGGGCGGACGCTTCGGGGTCGCCGAGGTGCTGGCGGCCGGTCCGCAACTCCTGGCGGCCTGGGAGAACGCCTGGGCCCCGGGCGCCAATCCGCGCGGCGCCGCCGTGGTCGCTGCGGCGGTGGACTGCCGCAGGGCCGGACTGCGCCGCCCGCTGAGCCGCGCCTGGCTGCGCGAGCTGCACGCCCCCTACCTGGCGGCCCGGGGCGGCGGGGTCCTCCAGCCGGAGCCGTTCGCGGAGGCGATGGACTGGGCCTGCGCGGCCGCGTACGCCACGAGCGGGCTGCTCCTCGCGAACCCCGGGGCCGGATTCACCGCCTTCGACTACCTGGTGAACGCGCCGGGCCACACCCCCGTGCCCGACCACCTGTGGCGCGGGCTGCTGCCCCTCGTGGAGCCCGCCGACGCCTACGACATGGGGCTCGTCGCCCATCAGGAAGGCCGCCTCGCACGGGCCGTCGAGGCCCTCGCCCTCGCCTCCCGCGGCGGGGTTCCCGGCGCCGAACTCCCGCTGGCCATCGCCGTCGGGGACTCCGGCAAGCCGCGCCGGGCCGCCGCCGACCTCGCCGGGATCGCCCGCAGGCGGGCCGGCCGGCTCGGGCCCAGGCATCCCGACACCCTGGCCGCGCGGCACCAACTGGCCTTCTTCGTAGGGGAGTACGGGAACCACCGGGCCGCCGCGGCCCGGTTCGCGGAGCTGCTCGCGGACGTCCGCGAGGTACTCGGGCCCGATCACCCCGACACCCTGGCGGCCCGCCACCAATTGGCCTACTCCACCGGGGAGGGCGGCGATCGCCGCGCCGCCGCGGCCCAGTTGGAAGGGCTGCTGGCCGACCGCCTACGGGTCCAGGGCGCGGGCCATCCGCAGGTGCTGGCGACACGGCGCAGCCTGATCTGGTTCCGGCCGGGCGAACCAGCAGTCGCGGAGGCCGAGTTGAGGCACCTGCTCGCCGAGGCCGAAGCCGCCGGGGGGATCGGGCCCGACGATCCGCACACCCTCGCCGTACGGGGCAGTCTGGCGGCGCTCGCGGCCCGCGCGGGCCGCACCGCCGAGGCGGCCGGAGCCTGGGCGGAGCTCACCGCCGACCGGACCCGGGTGCTCGGCGCGGACCACCCGCACGTGTTCTACTCCCGCCTGGAATGGGCCCGCGCCCTGCTGGCCCGGGACCGGGCCCCCGAGGCGGCCGCGGTGCTGGCCGACGCCCTGGCGCGCGCCGAGCCCGTCCTGGAACCGGGCCACCGGCACCTGCGGGCGGCCCGGGACCTGCTCACCCGGGCCGTCGGGTCCGGGACGGCCTGATCGGCAGCCCCCCGGGCCTACAGCAGCGGCGCCAGTGCTTGGGTGGCGGCGAGCAGGGCGGGTGCGTAGGCCTCGATCTCGGTGCGGGAGACCAGGAACGTGACCGTGGTGATGCTGACTCCGCCGATCGGGCGGCCCCGGGGGTCGAGGATCGCGGCGCGGCAGCCCGGCCGAGGCGATCAGCTCGCGGGCCTCGGCCCCGGGCAGGTGGGTCAGGATGCTCTTGCCGATCGCGGTCGTGTGCAGCGGCATCCGCATGCCGACCCGCGAGGCGGTCCGGAAGGGCTGCTCGCTCTCCAGCTTCCGGATGTAGGTGATGGTCTCCCCGCTGTGCAGGGCGAGGTGGACCGCCGCCACGCCATCGGTGAGCCGGTGTCCGGCCGCCGGGCGACAGCCTCGCGGACTCCGTCGCGTACGCGATGGCGGCCGCCTCCCTCTCCGTGTCCGGCCGCGGCGGCACCGGACGCATCCCCGATGTCACCGAAACAGCCGCCCTGACGGCCGCCCACCGCGACCACCTCCTGGGCACAGGACAGCCGAGGGCATGAGCCCTGAGGCGCGGAGCCGGCACCGCCGTGCCGGGGTTACGGTGCTACGAGACTGCGGGACTACGGGGCTGCGAGCAGGGCCGTCTCCTCGGCGGTCAGCCGCAGCGCCCCGGCGGCCACGTTCTCGGCCAGGTGCTCCGGGTTCCCGGTGCCCGGAATGGCGAGGACGTGCGCGCCCCGGCTCAGGGTCCACGCCAGCCGGAGCTGGGCCGGGGACACCCCGCGGGCCCGCGCGAGATCGCGTACCGCCGGGCCCTCCTCGGTGACCCCTCCGGCCTCCTTTCCGGCGCCCGCGATCGCGAAGAAGGGGACGAAGGCGATGCCCTGCTCGCCGCACGCGTCGAGGAAGGCGTGCTCCTCGGCCGGCGAACCGATCCCGTATGCGTTCTGCACGCAGACCACGGGCGCGATGGCCCGCGCCTCGGCGAGGTGGTCCGGCCGGGCGTTGGACACGCCCAGGTGCCGGATCAGCCCGGCCGTGCGCAGCTCGGCGAGTGCCCCGAAGTGCTCGGCGATCGAACCGGTCGTCGCCTGGCGCGGGACGCGCAGGTTGACCACGTCCAGGTGGTCGCGGCCGAGCTGGCGCAGGTTCTCCTCGACCTGTCCGCGCAGCTGCCCGGGCTCGGCCCACCACCACGCGCCGGCGGAATCGCGGCCCGGCCCGACCTTGGTGGTGATGACCAGGTTGTCGCCGTACGGGGCGAGGGCCCGGTTGATGAGCTCGTTGGCGGAGCGGGTCGCGGAGAAGTAGAAGGCGGCCGTGTCGATGTGGTTGACGCCCAGTTCGACGGCCCGCCGCAGCACTCCGGTCACCCGGTCGCGGTCGCTGGGGGAGCCGTCGGCGAGGTGGGTGAGGCGCATCGCGCCGAACCCGATGCGGCGGACCGGGAGGTCGCCGAGGAGCCAGGTGCCGGAGTCGGCTGCGTCGATCTTGTCGGAAGTCATCAGGTGAGGGTAAGGGGGTCGGTGACCCAGCCCGCGGCGAGCACGAGGCGCGAGGTCCGGTGGACGGTGAGGAAGCCGAAGGGCCGGTGGAAGGCCACTTCGGCCTGCCGGACGCGGTACCTCGGCCGGGGCATGGCGCATCCGCCGACCATCCCGATCGCCGTCACGGCGGCGGCTTCGAACCCCTCCGCGTGGAAGCGGGCCACGGCCGACTGCCGGGCGGCGCCGACGGCCAGCGGCTCGCCGCTGATGCCGGGAAAGTGGCCGGTCCGGGTGTCGGAGGCGCTCTCCAGGCCGAACAGCCCGGCCCGGCTGAGGAGATCGTGGTCGGCCTGCACCTCGAAGGCCACCGTGTGAATGTCCAGCCGGTGTTCGCGACGCTCCGAGCGGACGCTCCGGATGTGCAGTCCGGGCCCGGGGTTTCCCTCGGGCAGCAGGCTCGCGCCCGTCGACGCGACCTCCCGGGTGACGGCCGCGATCCCGGCCTGGAGGGTTCGGCCCGGCAAGGCCTGCGGTTCGCCCAGGACGAGGTGGACGTCCACCCCGCCGTCGCCCACGACCTCCAGCAGGGTTACCGGACCGCCCGGCGTCCGGGCCACGCGGACCCGGTCGAGGAGGGCCGTACTGCGGCTCAGGCCCTGCACCTCCTGGCCGGCCCAGGGGCCTTCGCCGATCTCCGTCGGCCAGGCGTGGAAGGGCTGGATCCACCGTGTGTGCAGCGTGAGCGCCGAGGCGAGCACGAAGTGCGTCTCCTCCCCGACGGGGACCGGCATCCGCTCGACGAGCCCGCCGGTGCGGTCGGCGGCCCAGGCGTCCAGGGCCTTGCGGTCGGTGTCCTCGTCGCCGGTGAGGGTGCCCCGGGTCCCGGCGGGGAGCCGGTCCGACCAGGCCGCTTCCAGCGGGAGGTCCCGCCGCGTCCACAGACCGGCGGCGGCGCGCAGGTCCCGTACGCCGTCCAGCGAGGCCAGCAGATCACGGGCCGCCGCGGACGCGGTGTCGGCGGGTATGCCGAGGGCCTCGGCCAGTTCGGTGCGGGCCGGGCCGTCGGCGCCGTCGGCGAGCAGGGCCAGCAGCGGCCAGACCCCGGCGGCGGTGAACACCGTGCCCGTGCCGGCCTCCGCGTGTCCGGCCCAGCGGGAGGTGAGCGCGTTGACCGCTCGTACCGTCTGCGTCTTCATGCGGGGAGCGTAAGGGTTGGGGCGCCGCCGGGACGGGTCGTTTTCCTCGGCCCGGCGGCGCTGTTCAGGGGCGGGCCGTCAGTGGCCGCGCAGGCCCTCGTCGACCGCGGTCATCAGCTCGCCGTCGGCGGTGTCCGCGTCGAGCGACCAGAACATCGCACCGCCGAGGCCCTCTTCACGGATGTACCGGGTCTTGGTGCGCAGCACCTGCGGGTCGTCGTACGTCCACAGGGTGGTGCCGTCGAACAGCCAGGCACTGCCGTTGCGGCGGTCCCGGTGGAGTGTGTACGTACCGGACGCCGCGAGCTGCTTCAGCTCCTTGTAGTCCGCGTACCCGTTCGCCCAGGCGGCCGGCGCCGGGCCGGTCGCGGGCTGCCCCATGCCGTCCCCGCCGCCGCTGACGCCGGTCCAGCCCTGCCCGTAGAACGGCATGCCCATCACGAGCTTGTTCGCGGGCGCCCCGCGCCGCTCCCAGGCGTCCACGGTGCCGTCGACGCTGAAGTCGTTCCTCGCGTAGAGCGCCGACTGCTGGGCGGTGGTCGCCTCGCCGGAGACGTGGAAGTCGTAGCCCTGGAGGGTCACGAAGTCCAGGTCGCGCATGATCCGGCGGACGTCGAAGCCCGCGTCGATCTTGGCGGGGGCGGTCGGGACGAAGGCGGACAGCTCGTACTTCGCCTTCCGCTTCTGGCTGCGGGCGTAGTCGTCGAGCTGCGTGCGGAACTCGCTCACCAGGGCGGTGAAGTTCTTCTTGTCCTCGGGGCGGTAGGTGGTGTCGGTGTCGCCCGAGGAACCCGGCCACTCCCAGTCGATGTCGAACCCGTCGAAGAGACCGGCGGCCGAACCCGCGCCGCCGCGGGTGCCGTCCTGCGGGAGGTTGCCCTTGATGTACAGGTCGATGCAGGAGGAGACCAGGGCCTTGCGCGAGGCCGGGGTGAGCGCGGCGTCCGAGAAGTGCGTGGACCAGCTCCAACCACCCAGGGAGAGAAGGACCTTGAGACCGGGGTGCTTGGCCTTGAGCTCGCGGAGCTGGTTGAAGTTGCCGGCGAGCGGCTGCACCCAGTCGTCGGCGACGCCGTCCACCGAGTTCTCGGCGTCCAGCGGGCGCACGTAGTCGGCCCAGGCGTCGGCCTCACCGGGGACGTTGCCGGTGAAGCACTTGCCCTCCGCACTGATGTTGCCGAAGGCGTAGTTGATGTGCGTGAGCTTGCTCGCGCTGCCGTTCTTCTCCAGGTCCTGGACCTGGAAGTCCCTTCCGTAGACGCCCCATTGGGTGAAGTAGCCGACCTTCTTGTACGAGCGGCCGTGCCCGGAGGCCTCGTGGCCGGAGCCGTCGTGGGCGGGGGCGAAGGCGGTCAGCAGGGAGAGGGAGCAGGCGGCGATCGCCAGCCTGCCGAGCATGCTGCGGCGCATGGGCTTCCTTTGCGGATGCGGTGAGTGGTGCCGGGGCGCGTGCGCTGTGCATGCGGAAACTATTGGTCTGGACCACAGTGGGTCAAGGGGGGCGGGACAACTCGGTGCGGAGGAGAGGGAGTCCGGGGCGGGAGGCCGGGGGCGGGCGGGGGGTGCCCGGGGGGAGGGGGCGGGGATCAGGGCAGGCTCCACTGGGCGACGTCGTCGCCGAGGCCGCCTTCCAGGGCGAACTGGACCGCGGCGAGGCCCGCGCCCTTCGGCAGCCGGAAGACGACGGAGCCGGCCGCCGCGGACCCGGGGTCGAGCGTGAGGGTGCCGGGGAAGGCGGCGGCACCGTGCGCACCGGCTTCGGTCGAAGCATCCAGCCCGGCGAACCGGTGCCCCCCGGAGTCCAGCAGATGCGTGGCGGCGGCCGGCGAATCCTCGTACACGGCCGTCCCGGTGTTCTTCAGACGCAGCTCTACGGAGACCAGCCGGTCCGCGCCGCCCAGCGCGGGGCCCGCCGGGTCGACGGGGTCGGACACCCGCGTGAGGGTCACGTTGAGCCGCTCGCCGGGGCCGGACCCGGTGAGGGAGACGGTCTCGCCGGAGGTGTCCGGGCCGCGCCCGGCGCCGGACTCGGGAGGTGCGGCTCCCACGAGCAGGGCTGCGGTGAACGCGCTCAGCACGCTCAGGGCGGCGAGCGTGCGCGGGCGGCGCCACCCGGCGGGGCCCCGCCGGGCGGACCCGTGCCGGGCGGAACCGGACACGGCCGCACCGCTCTTCACCCCCTCCACGATCCTCCACGGGGACGGGCCCCGCGACCCGCACGCCGGCCGCACCGACAGGACCCCGGGCCGCCGGGGCTCGTAGGCTGGGCCGCATGCTCGCTCTCGCCTCGGACGACCCGCTCGCCGTCGCCGTCACGGCCGCGATCCGGGGCGGTGACCTGACCGCACTCCGGCGGCTGCTGGCCGCGCACCCCGGGCTGGCCGGGGGCCGGATCGTGAAGCGGGGCGAGGCGGCCGGCGAGCGCAGCCTGCTGCACGTCGCCGTGGACTGGCCCGGCCACTACCCCGTGACCGCCGAGGTCATCCGCACCCTCGTCGCCGCCGGAGCCGATCCGGGGGCCCGCTTCGTCGGCGCGCACCGGGAAACCCCGCTGCACTGGGCCGCGAGCAACGACGACGTCGCCGCGATCGACGCTCTGGTCGAAGCCGGGGCTGACCTCGAAGCCCCGGGCTCGGTCCTGGGCGGCGGGGCACCCCTGGCCGACGCGACCGGCTTCGGACAGTGGGCGGCGGCCCGCAGGCTCCTCGCACTCGGAGCCCGCCCGACCCTCCACGACGCGGCCGCCCTCGGCCTGCTCCCCGCGGTCGAGACTTCCGTCGCAGCGGGCGCCGCCCCCGAGGAGATCACCGACGCCTTCTGGGCGGCGTGCCACGGGGGCCAACTGTCCACTGCTCAATACCTGTTGTCTCAAGGCGCGGACCTCAACAGCCCGGGCCACGGCGGACTGACCCCCCTGGACATCGCCCTGACCAGCGAGGACGGCCCGCTCCTCGAATGGCTCAAGGCCGCGGGTGCCCGCACTCGGGACGAAATTCCTCGCGTTTGACCACCGAATTCAGTGGATCTTCGGCGTGCTCCATGACATGGTTGGTCTCACCGAAGGGGTGTAGCTCAGTTGGTAGAGCACCGGTCTCCAAAACCGGTTGTCGTAGGTTCGAGCCCTGCCACCCCTGCACGATGAAGTAAGTGCGCTTCACTCCAAAGCCCAGGCCAGAGCAATCTGGACCTGGGCTTTGCTGTGTCCGGGTGCACTGTGGCCGTGGAGCAGGGCGCTCTTGTGCGCCGTTGGGCGGAGCCGCGCTGCGGTTGGCGCCGGCCGCTGATCTTCGGGTGCACACTTGCGGCATGCCGAGACAACTTGATAGCGACGCAGTACTGGTGATCGACGGGACCGAACGGGCCGTCTACGCCCGGGTCTCCATCTTCGACGACGGCGCTAGGGCGAAGACGTGGTTCGGCTCCATCCGCTCCGCCGAACCAGGGCTGGAGGGGGATCTGCGGAACGCACGCACGGCCATCCTGCGGATGCCGGACGGCAAGGAGGGATCCATCAGGCCCAGCGACGGACCCGGCAGCAGGCCAGGGGAGATCGCCTTCACCGGCAGCGGGCAACCGCCTGTTTGAACCGCGGGAATGATCGCCTGCGAGGACCTTGTGGAGGGCCCTGCGCGTGGAGGCGAGGATCTGGGCGGCCTCGGGGGCGCCGGGCGCCGGACCGTAGAGCTCCTCGCCGCGGCGCGTCGGCAGGCCGCCGAACCGGGCGAACGGTTCCTCGCGGCCCTCGCCACGTCCCGGACGCGGCCCCGGACGCGGCGGCTCCCGGCGCGGGGATCCCGGCGGTCGTCCGCGTTGACGTGCGCGGCGTGAGTATCACGCGCGCGGGGACTGAGTAGGAGCGCCGTGGTACCTCCGGCCGGGGGTCGGTTCACTGGGGTCATGACCGAGACCGACCCTGCAGGCGCGCCGGGCCCTTCGGCGCCGCGTATGAAGCCGTGCCAGTGGTGCGGACGCCCCGTTCCGCAGCGCTTCCCGTTGGTGCGCAAGCTGCACTGCGACACCGGGCACTGGATCAGCGACGTGCGCGCCAACTTCTGGCGCCGCTTCTGGGACAACCTCTGACCTGGCAAGCTTCGCGGCATGGAGTCCCGCGAGAGTCCCGAGAAGAGCTTGCTGCGTCTGGCGGACGTCTGGCCTGATCTCGTTGGCGAGATAGTTGCCCTCCTGCGGGAGTCGCGACCTGGAGACCCGATCGCGGACACGATTTCGGGCCTGCCCTTTCACGGGATCCGCCGCGGCTACGTGTTGACGGCTCCAGAGGGGACGCCCTCGCCGTGGGTCATCGCGCTGGAACGTGCAGCGGAGGCGGTGTTTCTGCTGGGTATCGATTCGTCTCAGTCCGCAGTCACCTGGGTCCATGTACTGGATGGGCGAGATCCGCCTGCCCCGGTGTTGCATCGGTCATGACGGGTCTGGGCTTCGTTCCCCTTGTGGTGGCGTGCGGGGCGCGAGAGGGCGGGCGAGGCGGAGCTGAGCGTGTGCGGCCGCCGCCGCGCCGGGGCGGGCGGCCGCCCTGCGGCGGGCGTTTCTGACCTGGTCGGTGGTGACCGCGGCCAAGTCGGCGCCGGGCTCCAGCCGGATCGCGTCCAGTGGCCGCGGGCGGCGCCGTCTCGTCTTCGGGGTGGCTCAGTAGGCCGGGCAGAGGTTGGTCTGGGTGGCCGCGACGATCAGGGTGGACTTGACGGGGCCGAAGCCGTTGGGGTGGTTGGGGCCGATGAAGCGCTGGTTCGCGCCCGCCACCCGCTTGGTCGGGTCCTTCTCGCCCTTCATCGACTGGCACTGGTCGAGGCCGCGCGAGACGGCCTTGTCGTCCTGGCCGTTGACGATCTCCGGGTCGATCGCGTTCAGCGCCGCCAGGTAGGCGGCGCGCTGCGCGGGTGCGGGGCTCGGCGGGAGGCCGCTGTCGGGGCGGGCCGCCGTGGGGTCCGCGCCGGGTCGGCCGCTCGGATCGGCGCTCGGCACGGTCGAGGTGGAGGGCATGGCGGGGGCCGGCGTCTCGGAGTCGCTGCCGCAGCCGGCGAGGGCGAGGATTCCGGCGCCGGTGAGGGCGAGGATCGCGTGGTGTCTGCGCATCGGGTCATCGTGGCCCGGGGCCGGGACCCGTGGGGGCGCTGTGACCGGGCTGTGACGGATGCGGAGCTCCGCGGCCCGCAGCCGCCTCGCCGGAGCGACCCGGTGGAGGGGTGGGACGGGACGGGTCCGTTGCGGGAGGGTCCGGTGCGGACGGCTCCGGTGCGGACGGCTCCGGTGTGGGTGTGCCCGAGGAGTGTGGGGGAGCGCCTAGCCTGGGGGGATGACCGGTACCACGGGGCGTGAGCCCCGTTCCGACCTGCGGGAGTTCCTGCGTTCCCGGCGCGCCCGGATCGGTCCCGAGGAGGTGGGGGCCGCCGCCCACCCCGGGAGGCGGCGGGTGCCCGGGCTGCGGCGGGAAGAGGTCGCGCAGCTCGCGGGGGTCAGCGTCGACTACTACACCCGGCTGGAGCAGGGGCGCACCCTGCAGGTGTCCGACGAGGTCCTCGACGCCGTGGCCCGGGCACTGCGGCTCGACGCCACCGAGCGGTCCCACCTCTTCGACCTGGCCCGGCCGAAGCGTGCCCCGGGGACCGGGCGCGCCGCCGGCGCTGCGGCCGGTGCCCCCGGCCCCGCGGAGGCCGCCGGCCCGCAGCGGGTCCGGGCGGGGCTGTACCGGGTGCTGGACGCCCTGGAGGACGGCACACCGGCGATGATCATGGGGCGCCGGCTCGAGGTGCTGGCCGCGAACCGGCTCGCCGAGGCCCTGTACGCCGACTTCGGCGTGCCGCGCACGGGCAGGTCCGCCCCGGGCGGCCGCAATCTGGCGCGGTTCCTCTTCCTCGACCCCGCCGCCCGCGGGGTCTTCGCCGACTGGGAGGGCGCCGCGCGCGGAGCCGTGGCCGCGCTGCGGTTCTACGCGGGCCGGCACCCGTACGATCCCGGGGTGAGCCCGCTCGTCGAGGAACTGGGTGCGCTCGACGGGGACTTCCGGCGTTGGTGGGCCGGGCACGACGTGCTGGAGCACACCCACGGGACCAAGCGCTTCCGGCATCCCCTGGTCGGTGAACTGGCCCTGGAATACGAGTCGCTGGCCTTCCCGGACGATCCCGACCAGACCCTCTACCTCTACACGGCCGAGCCGGGATCACCCGCCGACGAGGCGCTGCGGTCCCTCGGCTCCCGGGCGGCCGGAGCGGGGCGCGCGCGCCGCTGACGTCGGCCTTCTGGCAGACTGGGCCGGGTCATCCAGGCGGTGCAGGACAGGAAACCGGTGCGAATCCGGTGCGGTCCCGCCACTGTGACCGGACAACCCCGTGCGGGGACCCGGGAGTCAGACACTGACGCACCGCCTCTTCCGGTTCGACCAGGGGACGCGGATCCCCCGGAGAGGCTCCACCATGTCTTCGTACCCCCGTGCGCTGCTGCGCGCGCTCCTGCCCGTCCCCCTCCTGATACCGCTGGCCGCGTGCGGAGGATCGCCCGCGGCGCAGGACGCGAAGCCGGCGGCGGGAGCCGCGCCCGGGTTCCCGTACACGGTCACCAACTGCGGTGTCACCAGCACCTATCAGGCGCCTCCGCAGCGTGCGGTCGCGATGAACCAGCACGCCACCGAGATCCTGCTGGCCCTCGGACTGGAGGGGAAGACGGTAGGCACGGCTTACCTGGACGACGCCGTACTGCCCGCCTACCGGCCCGCGTACGACAAGATCAAGGTGCTGGCGAAGGAGTACCCCTCCAAGGAGGTCCTCCTCGGCGCCAACCCCGACTTCGTGTACGGGGGTTACTCCAGCGCCTTCGACAAGGCGCAGGGCCGCGACCGCGAGGGGCTCGCGAAGTCCGGCATCAACTCCCGCCTCAGCGTGGAGTACTGCACCGAGGGCAAAGTCGGCCTCGATCAGCTCAGGACCGAGATCACCGAGGTGGCGCGGACCTTCGGCGTGCCCGAGCGCGGCGAGCGGCTCGTCGCGGACGAACAGCGCCGCATCGAGACCGTCGGCGCGCGCCTGAAGGACAAGGCCAGGCCGGCCGTCTTCGTCTACGACTCGGGCGAGGCCTCCGCCTTCACCTCGGGAGGCAAGGGCATCGGCAACGAGATCGTCTCGCTGGCGGGCGGGACGAACGTGTTCGCCGACCTCGACGACACCTTCGGCGACGTGTCGTGGGAGAAGGTCATCGAGCGGAAGCCCGAGGTCGTCCTCATCTACGACTACGGCGGCACCACCGTCGAGGCCAAGAAGCAGCGCCTGCTGAACGACCCGGCGCTGGCGCAGGTCCCCGCGGTCAGGAACCAGCGGTTCGTCGTGCTGCCGCTGTCCTCCGCCGTGCTCGGCGTACGCGTCGCCGACGCCGTCGAATCCCTGGCCGGCCAGCTCCACCCCGACCCCGCGTGAGGCTCCGGGCCGCCCGCGCGTCCACCCGTACGCCCGTCGTACTGGCCCTGCTCGCCGCCGCCCTGGCCGCGTCGGCCCTGGCGGGGCTGGCCCTGGGGCCGGTACGGATCCCTCCCGGGCAGGTGCTCGACATCGTGCTCGCGGGACCGGGGCCCCGGAGCGGAGCGGGCGCCTTCGGAGCGATCGTGTGGGACGTCCGCATGCCGCGGGTCCTGCTCGGTGCCGTGGTCGGAGCGGGCCTCGCCGTCGCGGGCACCGTGCTCCAGGCCCTCGTGCGCAATCCGCTCGCCGACCCGTTCCTGCTCGGGGCCTCCTCCGGGGCCTCGGCCGGGGCGGTGCTGGTGATCGTCTTCGGCGCCGGGTTCCTCGGCTTCGCGGGCGGGACCGCGGTACCGCTCGCCGCCTTCGCCGGGTCGATGGGCGCGCTCGTCGCCGTCTACGCCATGGCCCGGCGCGGCGGGGCCATGACCACCGGCCGGCTGATCCTCGCCGGAGTCGCCGTCCAGTACGTGCTGTCCGCCCTGACCAGCCTGGTCCTGGTGCTGGCCGCACACCCCGATCAGATCCGCAGCGTGATGTTCTGGACCCTCGGCGGGCTCGGCGGGGCGCGCTGGAGCGAACTGGCCCTGCCCGCCGGAGCGCTGCTCCTGGGCACTGGGCTGCTCGTCGCCCTGGCCAGGCCGCTCGACCTGCTGCTCGCGGGGGAGGAAGGTGCCCAGACGCTCGGCCTGGACACGGGCCGGTTCCGGGCCGCCGTGTTCGTACTGACCTCGCTCGTCATCGGCGTCCTGGTGGCCTATAGCGGGGCGATCGGCTTCGTGGGGCTGATGGTTCCGCACGCCGCCCGGATGGTCGTCGGCGCCGGGCACCGGGCGCTGCTGCCGGTGGCCGCGCTGGGCGGGGCGGTCTTCCTGACCCTGGCCGACCTGATCGCCCGTACCGCCGCCGCGCCGGAGGAGATCCCGGTGGGCGTGGTCACGGCGCTCGTCGGAGGGCCGTTCTTCCTGTGGATGCTGCGCAGGTCCACCCGTACCGAAGGGGTCGTGGGATGAGGGCGGGGCAGCCGGAGCATCCGGCGGCCGGGCCGGGCATGTCAGCCGGGGCAGAAGAGGCAGTACTGGCGGGGGAGGCAGGAGAGGCCGCGGAGGCAGCCGAGGCCGCGGAACTCGCCGTCGAGGGCCTGCGGTACGAGATCGACGGGCAGCCGTTGCTGCACGGGATCGACCTCGGCGCGCGCCCCGGCGAGACGGTCGGAGTCGTCGGCCCCAACGGCAGCGGCAAGACGACCCTGCTGCGCTGCGTCTACGGCGCCCTGCGCCCGACCGGCGGGCGCGTCCTGCTGGACGGCACGGACGCGGCCTCGCTGGGCGTCAAGACCCGGGCCCGGCGGGTGGCCGTGGTGCCCCAGGACGCGACCGGCACCTTCGGGCTGACCGTGCGCGAGGTGGTCGCCATGGGCCGCAGCCCGCACAAGCGGTTCTGGGAGCAGGACGGACCCGAGGACGTACGCCGCGTCGCGCGGGCCCTGGACACCGTCGGCGCGGCCGGCCTCGCGGACCGGCGCTTCGACGGGCTCTCGGGCGGCGAGCGCCAGCGCGCCCTGGTGGCCCGCGCCCTCGTCCAGGACCCCGGCCTGCTCGCCCTGGACGAACCGACCAACCACCTGGACATCCGCTACCAGCTGGAGATCCTCGGCCTGGTCCGCGCCCTGCCGGCCACCTCCCTGCTGGTCCTGCACGACCTCAACCTGGCGGCGATGTACTGCGACCGCCTGTACGTCCTGGCCGGCGGGCGGGTGGCGGCCTCCGGTACCCCGGCGGAGGTGCTGACAGACGCGCTGCTGGCCGAGGTCTACGGTGTCCGCACCCGTATCGGCACCCACCCGACGACGGGCGCGCCGCACATCGTGTACCTCCCGGGGGCATGACCGCGGCCCGCCCGGCCTCGCCGGGCGGGCCGACAGGCAGGGCCGCTACTGCTTGAAGCCGCCGTACGGGACGGTGATCAGTTCCATGCCGTGGCCCGAGGGATCCTGGAAGTAGACGCCGCGGCCGCCGTCGTTGTGGTTGATCTCGCCGGGGTGCCGTCCGTGCGGGTCGGCGAAGTAGGTGATCTTCGCCCGCTTGATCTTCTCGAAGGCCTCGTCGAACTCGGCCTCGGAGACGAGGAAGGCGTAGTGCTGCGGGGTGATGGACTCGGCGGCGATGGTCGCGAAGTCCAGGGTGACGCCGTTGGCGGTCTCGACCGGGATGAAGGGGCCCCAGGGGGCTCCGACCTCCAGGCCGAGGAAGTACGCGAGGAATTCGGCCGACTCCCGGTGGTCACGGGAGTGGATGATCGTGTGGTTGAGCTGAACCGTCATGAGTGGATGCCTCCGAAAGGCACGTCCCGGCACCTCCATGCCTCACCCAGCCGGTGACCGACACGCGATGCCGCGACATGATCCTAAACACCCCTTACGGGCGGAGTCCAGTGCGTTCGGCGCCGGCCCGGCGGGCTCCGACCATGACGGGCTAACCCCCGTACACCGCCTTCACGTTGTCCTGCGCCGGATGTGTCCGTCCCGCCGGGCCGGCCGCGAAGGCACGGAGCAGGTTCTCCGTGACCCGCGTGGTCAGGGCGCCCGCGCGTGCGTCCAGGCCGTGGTTGGCCCCGCTGCGGCCGTCGCCCTTCGCGTCGAGGGCCTCCACCCAGCGCATCGTTCCCGTCGCGAAGACGGCGGCTCCGCTCGGGGTCGTGTAGTACGCCGTGTCCTGGTGGCTGGGCCGGCCGTCGCAGACCACGGGGGAGTGGGCCAGGATCTCGATCGGGCGCGGGGTGGTGAAACCGGTGTTGACCTTGTCGTACTCCACGCCGACCAGGTGCGGGAAGCTGTCGCCGGCCTTCGCGCCGGTGCCCTCGAAGAGCCAGTGGCCCGGGTTGGTCACCACGTACGGGGCGTCCACCGGGTAACCGTCGTAGATCACGCCGAGCAGCGAGCTCTCCGGATCGGCTCCCGGCGGGGAACGGAAGTCGACGGTGGCGGGGTGGCCGCGCTTGAAGCCGGGATCCTGCTCGTAGGAGGACTTGTAGCAGACCACCGTGCGGTCCGGCCCGAGCTCGGAGGCCTCCAGCCGGATCCGGCGGTAGCAGCAGTTGGCTCCCAGGATCGCGATGTTGGTGCCCGCGTCCCGGGCCGCCGTGACGTGCGCGCGCTGCTCGGGCGACCAGTACTCGTCGTGTCCGAGGGAGAGGACCGCCGCGGCTCCCTCCAGCAGCCGCTTCTCCCGGGCCACGTCGGTGGTCGTCGTGTACGCCAGGGGGATGCCGAGCCGCTCGGCGAGCGCGAGGAGCGGAGCCTCGTACACGAGGAAGAGGCCCGCGCCGTCGTCGTACTCGTAGGGGCGGTCGAAGGTCACGGCGAGCGAGCGCGAGGCGTATCCGCCGCTCGGGCCGTCGTAACTGCCGTAGCCGCCCCAGCGGTTGTAGGCCTGCCAGGTCGCCACCGCGTTGACCACGACGGTACGCCCGGCCGTGGCGGCGGACCGCACGGTGACGGGGACGAACCGCTGGCCCTCGCCGCCCTGTGCGTCGAGGCGCAGCAGGTAGCAGCCCTCGGGCCAGTCCTTGGTCTCGACGGTGGTGCTACGGGCCCACCGGGTGCGGACCGTACGCGTCGGGGCCTCCACCGTATGGTCGGGCTGGCGCACCCCGGGCAGGGCTTCGGAGCGCCAGACCAGCCGGGCGCGGGCGCCGCCGTACCAGCCCATGCGGTACGCGGAGACGGTGAACCGGGGCGCGGTGGTGGAGACGTGCAGGCCGAAGGATTCGCCGGGCAGGACGCTGACCCGGTCGGTGAAGCCCTCGATGGCGCGGGCCGGGCCGGCCTTGGAGACCTGCCAGTCGGCGTTCCCCGGGCGGGCGTTCTCCGCCCGGACGTCGAAGCCGTGGGGCCCCTCCTTCTGCCGCGGGGAACCGGACGGCTCCGGACTCCCGCCCGGGCCCGCCTCGTCCGCCCCGACCGGCTTCCCGGAGTCCGGGTTCGCGCAGCCGGCCACGGCCCCCAGCCCGGCGGCGGTGGCGGCCGCCCCCGTCGCCAGGGCGAGGAACCGCCGCCTGCCCGCGCCTTCGCCGTCCCCGGATATGTGCTCCTGATCCATGCAGGTCACGCTATGTCACCCTGTGGGCTCCGCTTCTACCGCCCCGCGGGCGCCCGCGGATCCGGGAGGCCGGTGATCACCCCAGCCTCACCTTCACCACCTGGCTCGCCCCCTCCAGCGCGGTGAGGCTGCCGAACCCGAGCCGGAGCGCGGTCCCGGTGCTCGCGGAGACCACGCTCGCGGGCTGGGACAGCACCTGGGCGACGGGCCGGTTCCAGACGAGGGTCAGCCCCGCCAGGGTGCGGGTCGGGTCCGAGACGCACACCACGGCCGTGCCGTCGCCGGGCTCCCGCACCGTCACCGAACACGGCGCGCTCGCCTGGAGGGCGCCGATCGTCGCGGGCTGCCAGAAGTTCACCCCGGTGAAGCCCAGCGAGCCCACCGCCACCCCTTGGGCGGTCGGGTTGTTGGCGAGCACCGTCAGCCATCCGGTGGCGGCGGACCGCGCCGAGGTCTGGGCGGCCGAGGCGCCCGGCATCAGCTGGTAGACGTAGCTGCCGGCCGTCGGGTTCGTCCCGTGGTCGTACCAGAGGGTGAGGTAGCGCCGGGTGAGAGCCGTGGTGGACGCGCTCCGGTTGATGTCGCTCCACCGGCCGGTGCGGGCCTCCCGCAGTGCCCGGAAGGTGCCCGACCCCGACATCACATAGCCGCCGAAGCCCGCCAGGTGCGCCCAGCCCGGCCCGGGGAAGGAGGCCGTCCAGCCCAGGGTGGCCGGCTGGAGCGTGCCGCTCACGGTCAGGGCGTGGGCGCCGGTCGCGCCCAGGTTCCGGTTGTCGATGACCGTGTCCACACCGGCGCCGTCGGTGGAGCTGATCCCGGCGCCCAGGCAGACCACGGTGTCGTCGAGGAAGAACCAGGACTTGCGGGCCGTGAGCGTGCTGCCCAGACCCTTCAGGTGCTGGCCCACCGAGGCGAACTCCCCGTCGGTCGTGCCGCCCACCCAGGTGACGTCCGGCCGGGAGGCGCCCCAGTCGCCCCCGGCCCCGTCGGCCAGTGGTTTGCGGGAGGCGGTGGTTCCGGGCAGCCGGTAGGGATCGACCGTGGGCCAGAACCCGTCCGCGTACTGGCCGTTGCCGTAGGTGGAGCCCCACCAGGAGAGCATGCCGCTGCCCGTGTGCCAGCCGCGCAGGTTCTCGCCGTTGCCCGTCTCGTAGTGCGTGATCCGCTTCGAGGCCATGGACAGGGAGGCCGCCCACGCCGGCCTGCGGTGCGTGGCCCGGTCCATCGAGGGGAACAGCCGGTGCGCCACCGGCTCGGGCAGGGCCGTGACCGTGGCGTCCGCCGCCACCTCGGAGAGCCGGGCCAGGGCCGACAGGCTCTGTGTGGGGTCCGACAGCGGAGGGGCGTAGTAGTCCCGTGCCGTCCATCCCTTCACCAGGCCGCGCCAGCGCGTCCGTTCGGCGGTGCTCGCCCCCTCGGCGAGGAGCAGGATCGCCGCCAGGACGGAATGCCCGCGGGTGTGGTCGTCCAGTTGTGCCTGGAGCGGATCGGCGATCTGGACCCCCCGGCTGGGGGCCCGCCCCGATACGGCGTCCATCATCAGCCCGTTGTAGAGGAACGGGGCCCACGCGTGCTCCACCGCGTCGAAGACGATCTGCGCGCCGGGGTCGGTGACCTCCCAGGCCGTCCCCTTCAACAGGCCGAACAGCATGCCCAGTCCGCCGAGCATGACCGAACCGTACGAACCGGTGTACGCGACGTAGGTGTGCTGGATGAAGGAGCCGTCCCGGTAGAGCCCGTCGCCGGAGGTCACGTACGGGAACACCGGGGTGAGCGCGTCCCGGGCCAGCGCGATCTTCGCGTCGTCCCCGCCGACCACACCGCGCAGCGCGAGCACCCGGCACAGGTCCACTCGGTTCGCCCCGGTGCTGGTCCCCGTGTACGAGCCGACCGTGGAATCCGGTACGAAGTGGTCCACGGCGGCGCAGTACGCGGAGAGCTGGGCGGTGGAGAGCTGGCCGTACATCAGGACGACCGTGTCCAGCAGCGCCTGGGGGGCGCCGATCTGCCAGCACCACCAGTTTCCGTACCGCGCCTGGCCGGCGTTGTAGACCTGGGCGTTGAGGTGGTCCAGCCCGGTCAGCACGGCCGTGCGCAGCGCGGCGTCTCCGGTGAGCCCCGTGCCCGGTCTGACGTAGGCCTCGGCCATGCCGCGCAGCCGGTAGTAGCTCTGCGCCATCCACTCGGGGTCGGTGGTGAAGACCTGGTCGGGCCAGAGCGAACCGGTGGCCGGTGCCATCGAGGAACGCCACTGGCCGGCCTGCGCGCCCAGTGCGGCCAGCCGGGTGCGGAAGGGCTCCGCGGTGGGGGAGGACACGGTCCCCAGGACGAGGCCCTGCCACACCGCGCGCATGGCGGCGTGCACCGAGGTCACGGTCCCGGCGCTCGCCGGGAGGACGGGGGTGCCGAGCAGCACCACGCTGCCACCGACCGCCGTGAGGAAGGCACGGCGGCTCCACACATCTGTCATCACAGTCTCCTTTGACTGGAACGCTGATTCGCCCGAAACGCTGCGGCCCCCGTGTACTTGCGCCCCCGTGTACTCGGCCCCGTGTACTGCGACCCCCGTGTACTTCAGCTCAGGCACCCCCCCCGTCACCTCACGCGACGTGCTCGCGGTAGCGGTCGATCACCTCCCGCAGCACCTCTTCGCCGTCGCGGGCCCACAGTCCGGGATGGAAGATCTCCACCTCGACCGGTCCCAGGTACCCCGCGGAGTCGGTCAGCTCCCGGAAGGCCCTCAGGTCGATCGAACCGTCACCCAGCTGTCCCCGCCCCAGCAGCACGCCCTCGGGGAGCGGTGTCACCCAGTCGGCGACCTGGACGGACACGATCCGCCCGCCCTCTCCGGCTCGCCGGACCTCGGAAGGCAACCGCTCGTCCCACCACAGGTGGTAGGAGTCGACGACCACCCCGACGCGCTCCGCCGGGAACTCCTCGGCGATGTCCAGGGCCTGACCGAGGGTGGAGACCACGCAGCGGTCCGCCGCGTACATCGGGTGCAGCGGCTCGATGCCCAGGCGCACCCCGAGTCCGGCGGCGTACGGGACCAGCTCGCCCAGGATGTCGACGATCCGACGCCGGGCTCCCGGCAGGTCCCGGTCGCCGGCCGGCAGACCGCCGGAAACCAGGACCAGCGTGTCGGCGCCCAGCTCGGCGGCCTCCTCCACGGCACGGCGGTTGTCGGCCAGGGCTGCCGCCCGCCCGTCGGGATCGGCGGCGGTGAAGAAGCCGCCCCGGCACAGCGAGCTGACCCGCAGTCCGGCCCCGGCGACCAGCTTCGCGGTCTCCCGGAGCCCGAACCGCTGTACGGGATCGCGCCACAGCCCGACCGCCCCGACCCCGGTCGCGGTGCAGCCGGCCACCAGCTCGGGAAGGGACCACTGGCGGATCGTCTCCTGGTTCAGGCTGAACCGGGCGGGCGCCGCGGCCGGGCTCACGCGGCCACCCCGTGCAGGGCGAGCAGCCGTCGCATCCGGGCCTCGGCGAGCTCCCTGTCCGGGAACAGGCCGAGGTCGTCGGCCAGTTCGTAGGCGGTGGCCAGATGGGGGAGTGAGCGTGCCGAGTGCAGTCCGCCCACCATCGCGAAGTGCTCCTGGTGCCCGGCGAGCCAGGCCAGCAGCACGACGCCCGTCTTGTAGTAGCGGGTGGGCGGGGCGAACAGGTGCCGGGACAGTCTCACCGTCGGATCCAGCAGCTCCCGGAATCCGGCCGCATCGCCCTGGTCGAGGGCGAGCGCCGCCCGCGCGGCGATCGGGGCGATCGGGTCGAAGATTCCCAGGAGCGCGTCGCTGGCCAGCTCGCCGTCCCCGGCGATCAGTTCCGGGTAGTGGTAGTCGTCGCCCGTGTAGCAGCGCACGCCCGCGGGCAGCCGCCGCCGGATGTCGACCTCGCGCTCCGCGTCCAGCAGCGAGACCTTGATGCCGTCGACCTTCTCCGGGTACTCGGAAATGATCTTCAGGAAGACGTCCGTGGCCGCGTCCAGGTCCGCGTGCCCCCAGTACCCCTCCAGCGCCGGGTCGAACATCGGCCCCAGCCAGTGCAGGACCACCGGCCGGGAGCTCTGCCCCAGCAGGCTGCCGTACACCTCCAGATAGTCCTCCGGGCCGCGCGCCGCCGCGGCCAGCGCCCGGGAGGCCATCAGTACGGCCGTCGCCCCGCACTCCTCGACGTGCGCCAGCTGCTCCTCGTACGCCGCGGTGACGGCGGCCAGGGCGTGCGGGACGTCAGGAGCCAGCTGGTCGGTGCCCGCGCCGCAGACGATGCGGCCGCCCACCGACCGGGCTTCGGCGGTCGAACGGCGGATCAGCTCCGCAGCAGCCGGCCAGTCCATGCCCATCCCGCGCTGCGCCGTGTCCATGGCCTCGGCGACCCCGAGGCCCTGCGACCACAGCGCGTGCCGGAAGGCCAGCGTGGAGTCCCAGTCGATCACCGGGCCGGATTCGGCCGAGGCGGCGAGGGGGTCGGCCACCACGTGCGCGGCCGAGTAGAAGGTGCGGCTGCGGGCCGGGCCGCAGGTCACCGGAGCCAGCGGAGCCGTCGAGGGCGAGTGGAGGCGCAGCCCGCCGTCCGCGGCGGGGAGCCGGATGCTCACAGCGCCACCTCCGGGACCACGAGCCGCCGGCCCTCGGCCGAGGAACGCAGCCCGAGATCGGCCAGCTGCACCCCGCGGGCCCCGGCCAGCAGGTCCCACTGCCAGGGATCGTCCCGTACGACATGGCGCAGGAACAGCTCCCACTGGGCCTTGAAGCCGTTATCGGCGGGGGTGTTGTCCGGGACCTCCTGCCATTGGTCGCGGAACTTCTCGGTCAGCGGCAGGTCCGGATTCCACACCGGCTTCGGGGTCGTCGCACGGTGCTGGATCCGGCAGCCGCGCAGCCCCGCGACCGCCGAGCCGTGCGTCCCGTCCACCTGGAACTCCACGAGCTCGTCGCGGTTGACCCGCACCGCCCAGGAGGAGTTGATCTGCGCGACGGCGCCCCCCTCCAGCTCGAAGATCCCGTACGCCGCATCGTCCGCGGTGGCCTCGTACGGCTTGCCCTCCTCGTCCCAGCGGCGGCCGATGTGGGTGCGCGTCAGCGCCTGCACCGTGCGGACCCGGCCGAACAGCTCGTGCAGCAGGTACTCCCAGTGCGGGAACATGTCGGCGACGATGCCGCCGCCGTCCTGGGAGCGGTAGTTCCAGGACGGGCGCTGGGCGGACTGCCAGTCGCCCTCGAAGACCCAGTAGCCGAACTCCCCGCGCACGGACAGGATCTCGCCGAAGAAGCCGCCGTCGATGAGCCGCTTGAGCTTCAGCAGGCCCGGCAGGAACAGCTTGTCCTGCACCACGCCGTGCTTGACCCCGGCCGCGTCGGCCAGCCGCGCGATCTCGAGCGAGGACTCGAAGGTGAGGGCGGTGGGCTTCTCGCAGTACACGTGCTTGCCGGCCGCCACGGCCTGGCGCACGGCCGCCTCGCGGGCGCTGGTCACCTGGGCGTCGAAGTAGATCTCGACCTCGGGATCGGCCAGCACCGCGGCCAGGTCCGTGCTCACGTGCTCCAGGCCGTGCCGGTTCGCGATGGCCCGCAGGGCCTCCTCGCGGCGGCCGACCAGCACCGGCTCGGGCCACAGCACCGTGCCGTCGCCGAGGTCGAGCCCTCCCTGCTCGCGCAGGGCGAGCAGGGAGCGGACCAGGTGCTGGCGGTATCCCATCCGCCCGGTGACGCCGTTCATGGCGACCTTGATCGTCCTGCGCTGCACGGTGTCCCCTCCTTCGTCTTGTTGCGGTGTTCCTCGTGCGGGGTTCTCGAGAAAACAGCATAGAAAGCGCTTTCTCTCGCATCAGGCTAAGGGCCGCGCGGCGCCCTGTGCAAGACTCGTACGGGTGATGGAAAGCGCTTTCTTCATCGGTGACTATGGAGATCCACACAGCGGGTGAGACGATGACCCGGGACGGAACGGAAGGAGGGGACGATGGCGGTCACACTCGCCGAAGTGGCGGCGCACGCGGGCGTATCGCCCGCCACGGTCTCGCGCGTGCTCAACGGCGGGTACCCGGTGGCGGGCACCACCAGAACCCGCGTGGAGCAGGCGGTCGAGGACCTCGGCTACATCGCCAACGGCCCCGCGCGGGCCCTCGCCGCGGCGACCTCCGACCTGATCGGCGTGCTCGTCCACGACGTCGCGGACAGCTTCTTCGGGATCCTCGCCGGATCCCTGCAGAGCGCCCTGGCACCCGGCGGGCCGGGCGGCGCGCGCCGCCTCGCCGTCGTCTGCAACACCGAGGGCGCACCAGCCGCGGAGCTCGACTACCTGGCCCTCCTGGAAGGCCAGCGGGCCGGCGGGGTCGTCCTGACCGGCGGCGCCGTCGAGGAGCCGGAGCACACCCGGGCGCTCGCCGCCCGCCTCGCCCGCATCGCGGCCACCGGCGCCCCGGTGGTGCTCTGCGGGCGGCCCCCGCTGCCCCTGCCCGCCGGACTCCCCGTGGCCACCGTCATGTTCGACGACCGGGGCGGCGCCTTCCGGCTCACCGAGCACCTGCTGACGCTCGGCCACCGCAACATCGCCTACGTGGCCGGCCCGCCCGGACTGAGCACCACCCGGGAGCGGCTCGCCGGACACCAGGACGCCCTGCGCGACCACGACCCCGCACTGCCCGCGCACTGCGCGGACCTCACCGTGCACGCGGGGTTCGAGCGGTCCGCCGGATACGACGCCACCCGTGAACTGCTCCGCCGCGGGGCGCCCTTCACCGCGGTGGCCGCCGCCAACGACACCGTCGCCACCGGGGTGGCGGCAGCCCTGCGCGAGGCCGGCCTGCGGATACCGGAGGACGTCTCCGTCGCCGGTTTCGACGACCTGCCCGTCTGCGTCGACACCGCCCCCGCCCTCACCACCGTCCGGTTGCCGTTGCGCGAGGCCGGGGTGCTCGCGGCCCAGCTCGTCACGGGACGCAGAGCTCTGCCGCCGGGCGGCATCACCACCCTGCCCGCCGAGCTGACGGTGCGCGCCTCCACCGCACCGCCCCCCGCCACCGGGCTCCCCGCCACCACCGCAGCAGGCCGCCCGTGAGGTACGCCTTCTCCACCCTCGGCCTGCCCGGCACCCCGCTGGAGCACAGCGCGGAGCTCGCCGCCACGCACGGCTACCAGGGCCTCGAACTGCGGGCCCACCCCGAGGAGCCCCTGCACCCCGCCAGCTCCGCCGGGGACCGCGCGGCCGGCCTGCGCACCCTGACCGCCGCGGGCGTCACCGTCCTCGGAGTCGCGGGCTACGCCCGGGTGGCCGCACCCGGCCCCGACGAGCCGGTGCTCGCCGAGATCCTGGACCTGGTCCGGCTCGCCGCCGACCTCCAGGCCCCCTACGTACGGGTCTTCCCCGGCGGCGGTGACCCGCTCCCGGCCGAAGCCGACGACCGCGCGGTCCGCCGACTCCGGACCGCGGCACCCTTCGCCGAACGGCACGGGGTGCGGATCCTGCTGGAGACCCACGACTCGCACCGCACCGCCGCCGCCACGGCCCGGGTCCTCGACCGGGTCGCGCATCCGGGCGCGGGCGCGCTGTGGGACGTACTGCACACCTGGCTCGGGGGCGAGTCACCGGCCGAGTCGAGTCGTGCCCTCGCCGGGCACCTGGGGTACGTCCAGGTCAAGGACGTGGCCTCCGCGCAGGAGCTGACCCCGCTCGGACTCGGTGGGGGAGCACTGCCCCTCGCCGAGGCGGTGGCCCTCGCACCACCGGAGGGCTGGCTCTGCTGGGAGTACGAGAAGCGCTGGTACCCCGGCGCGGACGAACTCCCGGAGCGGCTCGGGCCGGGCCGCGCATACCTGGAGCGGCTGGTCCGCGCGGCGGGCCGCTAGGGGGTGTCCGTCTGGTTCGGGTCCTGCCGGGTCGGCACGGGTGGCACGGTGGCGGATCCACGGGGTGGCGGTCCGACCGTGCTCGGCCTCCGGCCAGTCCGGCTTCCACGGAGCACGGAGCACTGAGAACCGAGAGGGCCGGACTAGGCCGAGTGGCCGAGCCGGGACCGGTCGACGGCATGGCGGAAGCCGGACCCCCGGGCGTACCGCTCCACCTCCTCGACCGCCGAGGCCGCCAGCCGGTCCAGCTCGCCGCCCAGGGAGCCGGCCACGTGCGGGGTGAGCAGCACGTTGGGCAGGTCGTACAGCGGCGAGTCGGCGGGCAGCACCTCCGGCTCGGTGTGGTCGAGCACCGCGTGCAGCCGCCCCGAGACCAGCTCGGCGGTCAGTGCCGCGGTGTCGACGAGCGAGCCCCGCGCGGTGTTCACGAGGGTGGCCCCGTCGGGCATCAGGGCCAGCCGGGACGCATCCAGCAGGCGTCGGGTCTGGGGAAGTCCGGGAGCGTGCAGGCTCACGACGTCGCTGCGGGAGAGCAGTGCGTCCAGGGAGACGGCCTCGGCGCCGAGGGCGGACAGCTCGGCCGGATCGGCGTACGGATCGTGCACGAGCACCCGCAGGTCGAACGGGCGCAGCAGCTCCAGCACGCGGCGGCCGATGAGCGAGGCGCCGACCAGGCCGACGGTGCGGCGGTAGTTGCCGACGGCGGGGTAGTGGCGCAGCGGGTCGACGCGGTCGCGGGCGGTCCGGTAGGCGTGCGCGGAGTCCAGGACGCGCTTGTTGGCGAACAGGATGGCGGCGAGCGTGTACTCCGCGACCGGCAGGGCGTTCGCGGCGGCCGAGCTGGAGACGAGCAGCCCCCGCTCCCAACAGGCTTCGGTGACATGGTGTTTGACACTGCCCGCAGCATGCACGACCGCCCGGAGCTCCGGCATCAGCTCCAGCGCCCGCGCATCCAGCGGAGGGCAGCCCCACCCGGTGAACAGGACCTCGGCCACGGCGATCCGCTGCCTCAGGGCGTCCTCGGAACGGGCGGAGCCGAAGTCGGTGACGAGCAGCCCGGGGTCCACATCGGCGACCCTGAGCAGCTCCGGAAGGATCCGCTCACCGAGGACGGCCGCCCGGGTCCCGGCACTCATGGCGAGCACGGTGACCGGTCGGCGGGGCGCGGCGAGAGGGGCGGAGGCGGAAGATGGGGATGGGGCGGAGTCGGAGGAGGGGTGGGTCACTTGACGGCTCCTGCGGTGAGATCCGGAGTCCCGATGGTCACAAACCCCGGCCGCGGCGGCGGGACCGACACGTGGCCAGGCGCCGGCCGGTCCTCACGGGGCGAGGTGGCCCCGGGGCCGCCGCTCCCCAAAGAGGCGGCCCCGGAGCTGTTCGCGGGCTCATCCTTTGCGCAGGTGATCATGACGTCAAGAGCGAATGTGCGATGTGATCGAAACGCACACTCAAAACGCACAACCGGGCTACGGGCGGACGGTCAGCCGGGGGAGCAGGTCCAGATGCTGCCGCGGCCCCTCCCGCCCCGACCCGCGGTCCTCCAGCCGGTCCAGCAGCATGCCCGCCGCCCGCGCCCCCACCTCGCGCTTGGCCGGAGCCACCGCCGACAGGGGGACGTCGGCCAGCTCGGCCACCTCGTCGTCGTACGTGATCACCGCCAGGTCCTCCGGCACCCGCACCCCCCGCGCCTGGAGCCGCGGGATCAGCATGATCGCGTCGGTGTCGCTGTGGATGAGGGCAGCGGTCACGCCCCCCTCGGCCACCGCCGCGCACAGGTAGTCCAGGGTCCGCGCGAAGGCCTCCGCCTCCGGGGGCGAGGCCGCCCCGGCCGCCGTGTCCGCCGTGCCCACCCCGGCCGCGGGCTGCCGCGCCCCCGCCGCCGGCCAGGCAGGCGCGGGCTCCAGTCCGAGGGTGGCCACGGCCGCCGCGAAACCGGTCCGCAGCCGCCCCGACGTCGGGGTCTCCCGGCAGGCGAGCGCGATCCGCTTGTGTCCCCGTTCCGCCAGGTGCGCCACGGCCCGTGCCGCACCGTCCGCGTGGTCGGAGGCCACCCGGTCCAGGGCCGCCGCCGGATGACCCGGCGGGGCCCACCGCTCAACCAGGACGGTCGGCACCGGCAGTTCGGCCGTCCAGGCCCCCTCGCCCGGTCCCGGAGTCCCGGCCGCCCAGTTCGGGGTCAGCAGCAGCCCGTCGGCCCCCGTGGAGAGCAGCCGGTCCGCCTGCGTGCGGTCCTCGCCCGCCAGGTACCGGGTCAGCCCCACGGCGAGCCGGGCACCCCGCGCCTCGACCACCTCGCGGGCGCCCCGTACGACGTCCGCGTAGTAGTAATCGGTGGTCGGCACGACCATCCCGACGACCAGCCCGCCGCCGCTCCTGCCCGTACCCGAGGCCGTACCCGTACCCGGGCCGGTACCCGGACCGCCCTGAGCCGGCCCCGCAGGGTCGGACGGGAGCCGGCTGATCACCCCGTGCATGCGCCGGATCTCGCCCCGCGCCGCCATCACCTCGACGTCCCGCCGCAGGGTCACGGGGGAGATGCCCAGCTCCCTGGCGAGGTCCCCGACCCGTGCGCTGCCCCGGGCCCGGACGAGGGCGAGCACGTGGGCCTGACGCTGGTCGACGTGTGGTCTCAAGGATCCCCCTGCGGATGTGCCTGGTCCGTGTCCGTGGTCCGTGCCGCTCGATTCCACCACAGAATGCCGAAGCGATCGATTCGATCGAACCCGGTCAACCGGTCAGTGAGCTTCGGGGCCGTGTTCGAGCAGGTGCCGCCCGAACGCGGCGTCGACCGCATGCTGTTCACGGCCGACATCCGCGAAGTCCTTTGCGATCGTGTGAACTTCTACGCGACCTCCGATCTGGCCTGAGGCTGCCCGCCAAGGGAGCCGTAGGAGGTCCGGGCCGCCTCCCGTCCCCTCCCGGGCCGCGCCCGTCCCCTCTCGGGGGGGGGATCTACACTGCGGTCCTGTCGATCATGTGCCGGACGAGTGCGGAGGAACGAAAACCATGCGCCATCTCCCCCTGGGCAGTTCAGGTCTCCAGGTCTCGGCGATCGGGCTCGGCTGCAACAACTTCGGCGGCCGCCTCGACGCCCGGGCCACCCGCGCCGTCGTCGACGCCGCCCTCGACGCGGGCATCACCCTCCTCGACACCGCCGACATCTACGGGGGCGCCGGGGGCTCCGAAAGCCACCTCGGCGAGGCCCTCAAGGGGCGCCGGGACCAGGTGGTCCTGGCCACCAAGTTCGGCTACGACGGCGTGGACATGGGCTACGGACCCGCCGCCGGCTCCCGTGGCGGCCGGGCCTACATCCGGCGCGCCGTCGAGGCCTCGCTGACCCGCCTGCAGACCGACCACATCGACCTCTACCAACTCCACAGCCCCGACCCGGCCGTTCCCGTGGCCGAAACCCTCGCCGCGCTCACCGAACTCGTCACCGAAGGCAAGATCCGCTACATCGGCCACTCCAACTTCAGCGGCTGGCAGCTCGCCGAAGCCGCCCACGTGGCCCGCGAGACCGGCGCGGCACCCTTCGTATCGGCCCAGAACGAATGGTCACTGCTCCAGCGCTCGGCGGAGCGCGAGCTGGTCCCGGCCGCCGTGCACTACGGAGTCGGCGTCCTGCCGTACTTCCCGCTGGCCAACGGACTGCTGACCGGCAAGATCCGCCGCGGCGCCCCCGTCCCGGCGGGCTCCCGCCTCGAAGGCCGCGACGCCTACCTCACCGACGAGCGCCTCGACACCGTGGAAGCCCTCGCGGCGCTGGCCGACAAGCACGGGCGCACCGTCCTGGAACTCGCCGTCGGCTGGCTCTCCGCCCAGCCCGGCTGCGCCTCCGTCATCGCGGGCGCGACCTCGGCCGAGCAGGTGCGTGCCAACGCGGCCGTCGCCGACCGGCCGCTCGACGCCGAACTCCTGGCGGAGGTCGACGCCGTCGCGGCGGCCACCGCCGGCTGACCGGAACCCGCCCTCAGGAGGCCGCGGGAGACGGACTGCCGGAAGCGGACCGCTCGACGGCCCCGCGGCGCTGGTGCCCGAGAACCATGATCAGCGGGGTGGCCGACGTGAGGGGACCGTTCTCGGGGACCCGGGCCCCGGGTGCCGAAGGCGCACCCGGGGCCGCCCGGGTCGCCCCGACGGCCGAACCTCAGGACACGATGTCCTTGCGGGCGAACCCGCGGAACGCGAGCGCGAACAGCACCACCGCGTACGAGACCGACACCACCGTTCCCTTGATCATGCCGCCCCATTCGAGCTGCGGCTGCAAGGCGTCGGCCCACGCGAACTGCCAGTGCGCCGGCAGGAACTCCCGCCAGGACCCCAGCGCGGTCACCGCGTCGAGCACGTTGCCGACGATGGTGAGGCCGACCGCCCCGCCCACCGCGCCGAGCGGGGCGTCCGTCCGCGTCGACAGCCAGAACGCCAGCCCGGCCGTGACCAGCTGCGACACGAAGACGAACGCCACGGCGATCGCGAGCCGACCGATCGTGTCCCCGGCCGGCAGCGAGCCGCCCGCGGGGAGTTCCAGCGGCCCCCACCCGTAGGCCGCCGTACCCGCGGCGAGCGCCACCAGGGGTAGCAGCACCATCGCGGCCAGGCTGAACCCGAGGGCCACCACCAGCTTGCTCCACAGCAGCCGGGCCCTGGGCACGGGCGAGGCCAGCAGGTACCGCAGCGAGGACCAGCTGGCCTCCGAGGCCACCGTGTCCCCGCAGAACAGCGCCACCGGCACCACCAGCAGGAACCCGGCCGACACGAACAGGCAGGTGGCCGCGAAGTTCGCGCCCGAGGCCGTCGCCGTGTCGATGAGGGTGATCCGGCCGTCGTTGCCCCCGCGGCTGCCGGGGCCGCCGCCGACCGCGAAGGCGATCATCAGGATGAAGGGCAGCGCCGCCAGGATCCCGCCCATCACCAGCGTCCGCCGCCGGCGCCACTGCCGCAGTGCCTCCACGCGCAGCGGCAGCGTCCGGTTCGCCCGGTAGCCGTGGGCGACCTCGCGGCCGATGCCGTCCGGCGTCACGTCGCCGGGCACAGGCGAACCCGCGTTCGGCTGGGCAGTCGCATCCGTCACGGTGTTCATGCCGCGCCTCCGATCAGGGTGAGGAACGCGTCTTCCAGCCGCCGGTGCGGTCCCACTCCCGAGACCGGCACCTCCAGCCGTACGAGTTCGGCGATCAGCTCGGCGGCGCTCGCGCCGTCCAGCCGTACGAGCAGACCGTCCTCGGCGCTCGCCACGGACTCCACTCCCTCCAGTGCGGCGATCTTCCCGACGACCGCCTCGTCCACCGGCTCGGCCAGGGACACCAGCAGGACGTCGCCGCCGCCGGTGATCTCGGCGACCTCGCCCGCCTGGACGAGCCGGCCGCGGTCCATGACGACCAGGTGGGTGCAGGACTGCTCGACCTCCGAGAGGAGGTGGCTGGAGACGATGACCGTCCGCCCGCCGGCCGCGTACCGGATCATCACGTCGCGCATCTCGCGGATCTGCGGCGGGTCCAGGCCGTTGGTCGGCTCGTCGAGGATCAGCAGGTCCGGCATGCCGAGCATGGCCTGCGCGATCGCGAGGCGCTGGCGCATGCCCTGCGAGTACGTCCGTACCGCCCGCTCCAGCGCGTCGCCGAGCCCGGCGATCTCCAGGGCCTCCTCCATGTGGGAGTCCCCGGCCGGGCGGCCCGTGGCCTGCCAGTACAGCTCCAGGTTGGCGCGCCCCGTCAGGTGCGGCAGGAAGCCGGCACCCTCCACGAACGCCCCCACCCGCGAGAGCACGGGCGCACCGGCCCGGACCTGGTGCCCGAAGACCCTGATCTCCCCGGCGTCCGGAGTGATCAGGCCCATCAGCATCCGCAGGGTCGTGGTCTTGCCCGCGCCGTTCGGTCCGAGCAGGCCGAGCACCTGGCCCCGCTCCACCCGGAACGACAGGTCCCGTACGGCGTACCGGTCCTGCGCCTTGGCGTAGCGCTTGGTCAGCCCGGTGATCTCCAGCGGTACGCCGGCCAGCGCCGGGTCGGGCTGCGACCCGCCGGCCCGGCCACCGCCCGGCCCCCGGCCGGTCCTGCGGAGCCCCACCAGCACCGCGGCCAGCAGCGCGGCCCCGAGCGGCATCCACCAGGTCCAGGCGGGCAGCCCGGTGGAGGCCGTGCGAACCCCGCCCGCGACGGGCACGGCCAGCGGACCCTGCGCCGAGACGGTGTACGTCGCCGGGGCGGCGGGGGAGGCGTAGCCGAGGTCGGTGGCGGCGACGACGAGCCGCAGCCGGTGCCCGGCCTCGACCGCGTGGTCGATCGCGGGCAGCCGCAGCTCGACGGTCTTGTCCTGCTGCGCGCCCTCCACCCGTACCGGGGCCACCAGCTGGCTCGGCAGCACCTGCTGGCGGCCGTCGGGGCTGACGTCGTACACCTTGCCGAACAGGACGGCCGAACCGTCCTCAGCCGTAGACCTCACCTTTAGGGTGATGGTCGAGGTCCCGGTGATCCGGGTCTCCGCCGTCAGCGGCTCCGATTCGAACCGGGCGTTCTGCCCGGGGAAGTCCAGCGAGAGGCCGCCCCCGAGGGCGGCGAGCTGCCCGCCGATGCCCGGCAGCGCGGACAGCGCGGGCGGGGCCCCGCCCGCCGGGTTCGCGAAGGTCTGCTCCCGGCCGGCCAGGGCGAACTCGCGCGGCCCGGACAGCAGCCCGGGATACGTGGAGCCGCTCGCTCCGCGCAGGGTGACCCGGCCGTCGGTGGAGTCGATGCCGCCGGAGCGCGAGACGCGGAAGGCGGGGCCGGTGTCCACGGCCGTGTCGTCCTTGAGGTAGCGGTCGAACCAGGTCTTCACCCGGTCCTCGACCCGGTCCGCCTCGCGCATGCCCCCGTCGTGGCCGCCGGCGGCCCAGTCCACGGAGACGGGCGCACCGTTGGCGGCGATCGCCCGGGCCATGGCATCGGCCTGGTCCAGCGGGAAGAGGGAGTCGTCCTGGCCCTGCGTGATCAGGGTCGGCACCTTGATCGCGCCGCCGACCGCCGAGGGACTGCGCCGCTCCAGCAGCGCGCGGGCCTCGGGGTCCGGCTTTCCGGCCACCGCGACCCGTTCGTACATGGCGCACAGCTCGGGCTGGAAACGTCCGCAACCGGGCGCGGGCGGGGCCGCCTGCGGGGTCGCCTGCGGGGCTGCGCCCGGGCCGGAGGCCCCCGGCTGCAGGCCGCCCGCGGAACCGGTGGTGAAGAAGAGCCCCGCCCACAGCTTCTTGAAGACGCCGTTCGGGAAGAGGGAGTCCGCGAGGTTCCAGTAGGTGATCGAGGGGGCGATGGCGTCCACGCGGGGGTCGGTTCCGGCGGCGAGCAGCGAGACCGCCCCGCCGTACGAGCCGCCCGCGATGCCGACGCGCGGATCTCCCGCCGCGTCGAGCCGCACCCCCGGCCGGGCGGCGATCCAGTCGATCAGCCGGGAGACGTCCTTGACCTCGTAGTCGGGGTCGTTCAGCCCGATCTTCCCGCCGGAGCGGCCGAAGCCGCGCGCCGACCAGGTCAGCACGGCGTAGCCGTCGCGGGCGAGGCGCTCGGCCTGCGGGCGCATGTCCTCCTTGCTGCCGCCGAAACCGTGGGCGAGGAGGACCGCGGGACGCTTCCGCCCGCCGTCCTCCCCGGCCGTGAAGTACGAGATGTCGATCCCGGCGCCGGGCATGTCGAGGACCTTGTCCTCGCGGCGCACGGACGGGGCGTCGCCGGCCGCGGCGGTGGCGGTGAGGGTGCCCGCCCCCGCGACGACGGCGAGCGCGGCGGCGCCGGCGAGCAGGCGGCTTCGGCGGCGCCGGGGCAGTCGGAGCTTCATACGGGAACCCTAAGCGCCAGGCCGCCGGTGGCCGCGCTCCCGCAGGCTGAACCGTCGACGTCCTCAAGGACTACGCGTCCTGCCGCGTGTACCGCGCCTGCGGTATGCCCGGCCCGGCCCGGCGGGGCCGGGCGGGTGCCGAGTCCGCCCGGCCCTCCGGGCAGCCGCCCTCGCCGGAGCCGGGCCGCCCGGCCGGGCAGGGCTGCGGCCGGACGTGCCCGTACCCCGCCGGAACGGGACGCAGGGCCGGGGGTCGGGGGCCGGGCTGCTTCTTCCCCCACCCCGCCCCTTCCCGAAACCGGGGCTTCCGCCCCAGACCCCGCGCCTCAAACGCCGGCGGGGCTGGTTGTGCCCAGGTCGGGCTGTGCCCCCCGGCGGGCTGTGCCCAGGCCGGGGCTGGGCCTGCTCGCTGGGCTCCGCCCCAGACCCTGCGCCTCAGGTGCCGGCGGGGCTGGTTGTGCCCAGGTCGGGCTGTGCCCCCCTCCCCGGCGGGCTGTGCCCAGGGTGGGGCTGCGCCTGCCCGCCGGGCTTCGCCCAGGCCCCGCGCCTCAGATGCCGACAGGGCTGGTTGTGCCCCTCGGTCCGTGCCCCCCGGCGGGCTGCGCCCAAGGCGGGGCCGTGCCCTCCCGGCGGGCTGCGCCCAAGGCGGGGCCGTGCCCTCCCGCCGGGCTGCGCCCAAGGCGGGGCCGTGCCCTCCCGCCGGGCTGCGCCCAAGGCGGGGCTGCGCCTGCCCGCCGGGCTTCGCTCAGGCCCCGCGCCTCGGATGCCGGCCTGGCTGCGCCTGTCCCGGCTGGCTGCGCCGCGGCCCCGCGGCTCGAACGCCAGCCGGGACGGGTGTGCCGGGCTGCGGCGTTTGCCGTGGGGCGGGAGGATGGCCGCATGCTGCTGGCCGAGGTTGCGCGCGTGTCCCGGGAGGTCGCCGAGACCTCCGCCAGGTCGGGGAAGACCGCCCTGCTCGCGGAGCTGTTCGCCGCCGCGCCTCCCGAGGAGGCGGCCCTGGTCGTCTCCTACCTCGCCGGGCGGCTCCCGCAGGGCCGGCCGGGGATCGGCTGGCGCGCGCTCGCCGCGCAGAGCGCACCGGCCGCCGGACCCACCCTGACCGTGACCGCCGTCGACGAGGCCGTGACCCGGCTCGCGGCCGTGGCCGGGGCCGGTGCCCAGGCCGAACGGCGCCGGATCCTGGACGCGCTGCTCGGCGCCGCCACCGAGGACGAGCAGCGGTTCCTGCGCAGCCTGCTCGGCGGGGAGGTGCGCCAGGGCGCGCTCGACGCCGTGGCCCTGGACGGGGTGGCCGCCGCGGCCGGAGTGCCCGCCGCCGCGCTGCGCCGGGCCGCCATGCTCGACGGCTCCCTGCCCCGGGTGGCGGCGGCCGTGCTCGCCGACGGGGAGGCGGCCCTGCGCGGGGTCACCCTGCGCGTGGGGCAGCCCGTACAGCCGATGCTGGCGAACACCGCGAAGTCGGTGGCCGAGGCCCTGGCCGCGCTCGGGCCGTGTGCGATCGAGGAGAAGCTCGACGGGATCCGGGTGCAGGTCCACCGCGAGGGGGACGACGTACGGGTGTACACGCGCTCCCTGGACGAGATCACCGGCCGGCTGCCGGAAGTGGCCGAGCTGGCCCGGTCCCTTCCCGGGGAGCGGTTCATCCTCGACGGGGAGGTCATCGGACGCTCCGCGGCGGACGGGCGGCCGGTGCCGTTCCAGGAGGTGGCGAGCCGGGTCGGCTCCCGCTCCGACGTCGAGGCCGCCCGGCGGACCCTCCCGGTCGTCCCCTACTTCTTCGACGTGCTGGTCGCGGGGGACCGCGTCCTCCTCGACCAGCCGGTGCGCGAACGGCACGCGGCGCTCACCGCCCTGGTGCCGGAGGAGTTCCGGGTCGGCCGGCTCGTGGTCGAGGACCCGGCCGGGCAGGCGGCCGAGGCGGAGGAGTTCTGGACGCGGACCCTGGGCCGGGGGCACGAGGGCGTGATGCTCAAGGCCCTCGACTCCGCCTACGCGGCCGGCCGGCGCGGCAAACACTGGCTCAAGGTGAAACCGGTGCACACCCTCGACCTGGTCGTGCTCGCCGTCGAGCGGGGCCACGGACGGCGCACCGGCCTGCTGTCCAACCTGCACCTGGGCGCCCGTACCGCCGACGGCGGCTACGCGATGCTCGGCAAGACCTTCAAGGGGCTGACCGACGCGATGCTGCGCTGGCAGACCGAGCGGCTCGGCGAGCTCGCCGTCGAGGACGACGGCCACACGGTCCGGGTGCGCCCCGAACTGGTGGTGGAGATCGCCTACGACGGCCTGCAGCGCTCCCCGCGCTACCCGGCCGGGGTCGCCCTGCGCTTCGCGCGCGTCCTGCGCCACCGGCCCGACAAACGGGCGCAGGACGCGGATACCGTGGAGACGGTGCTCGGCGGTCCGGCGGCACCCGCCTCCGGGCCCGGACCGGACGCAGCTCCGTAGGGCCGATTTACCTCAGAGGCAAAGCGGATTGCCAGAGAGGTAAGGATCTGGCTCAATCGGGGCATGACAACCGGTCCTGCCCCCGGCGACCCGAATCCCGGCGACCCGAATCCCGGCGACACCACTCCCGACGCCGAGCTGCCCACCGTGGCCCCGCAGCTGCGCGATCTGCGCCGCCGGGCCGGGCTGACCCTGGAGGCCGCCGCCGCCAGGGCCCGGCTCTCGCCGGCGCACCTGTCGCGGCTGGAGACCGGCCGCCGCCAGCCCTCGCTGCCGCTGCTGCTCGGACTCGCCCGCACGTACGGCACGACGGTCTCGGAGCTGCTCGGGGAGACCCCGGCCGTCGCGGATCCCATCGTACGGGCCGGCGGCCCGGGCGCCCGCGAGGCGGACGGCTGGACGTACTGGCAGGCGGGCGGCTCCGGCCGCGGGATGCAGGCGCTGCGCGTGCACGTCCCCTACGGCCGCAGCCAGGGCGAGCTGGTCCGCGTACATCCCGGGGAGGAGTGGCTGTACGTGCTCCAGGGGCGCCTGCGGCTGCACCTGGGGGAGACCGAGTACCTGCTGGAGCCCGGGGACAGCGCCCACTTCGACTCGCTCACCGCGCACCGGATCGGCGCGGCCTCGGCGGCCGGGGCGGACCTGCTGTTCGTCCACACCCTGCTGCAGAGCAGCCTCGCCGGCCTGTGCCTCGGCGGCGGCACCCGTACGACCACACACGACCGATAGCGAGGAGCCGTACGCCATGCCCGATACGCAGCTGCCCGAACAGACCCGGCAGAAGCAGCAGTCGAAGTTTCCGCGCGGTCTCGTCATCCGGCTCATCGCCTATTTGTTCGTGGGGCACTTGTTCGCGTTCTTCGTCTACCTGCTCTTCGTCCTGGGTGCGCAAAACCAGTGACAGCAGGCCGGAATTTCCGTACACGGCTCTAGGAACCTACAGGTCCTGAAGCTACCCTCCGCGCATGATTTCCACGGTTGTCTGGGGTACCGGCAACGTCGGCCGTTTGGCCATCCGTGCCGTAGAGGCCCATCCGGCGCTGAAGTTGGCCGCCGTCATCGTCCACAATCCAGAAAAGGTCGGCCGCGACGCCGGTGAACTCGGCGAACTCGACTACGAGACGGGCGTCGCGGCCACCGACGACATCGAAGCGGTCCTCGCGGCCCGTCCGCAGGCGGTCGTCTACGCGGCCTCCGGCGACATCCGCCCCGACGACGCCCTCGCCGACATCACCCGGGCGATCCGCTCCGGCGCCGTCGTGGTGAGCCCCGCCCTCTATCCGCTCTACGACTACCGCAGCGCGCCGCCGGAGTTCCTCGATCCGGTGACCGCCGCGGTCGCGGAGGGCGGCGGTTCGCTGTTCGCCTCCGGCGTCGACCCCGGCTGGGGCAACGACGTCCTCCCGCTGCTGCTCAGCGGGCTCGGCACCCGGATCGACGTGATCCGCTGCCAGGAGATCTTCGACTACTCCACCTACGACCAGCCGGACTCCGTGCGCTACCTCATCGGCATGGGCCAGCCCATGGACTACGAGCCGATGATGCTCATGCCGTCCATCCCGACCATGGTGTGGGGCGGGCAGATCCGGATGATGGCCCGGGCGCTGGGCGTCGAACTCGACGACATCCGCGAGACCGTGGAGCGCCGCGCCCTCGACACCACCGTCACCACGCGCACGATGGGGGAGTTCGAAGGGGGCACCCAGGGAGCCATCCGCTTCGAGGTCCAGGGGATCGTCGAGGGCGAACCCCGCATCGTCATCGAGCACGTCACCCGCATCCACGCCTCCTGCGCCCCCGACTGGCCGTCCCCGCCCGACGGCGGCGACGGCGCCCACCGGGTGATCATCGAGGGCCGCCCGCACATCGAGGTCACCATCGAGGCCACCGACGAGGGCGAGAACCGCTCCGCCGGCGGCAACGCCACCGCCGTCGGACGCCTCGTCGGAGCCATCGACTGGCTGGTGGAGGCCGAACCGGGCCTCTACGACGCCCTGGACGTCCCGCTGCGCCCCGCCGTCGGCAAACTCGGAAGGAAACTGTCATGAGGATCGACATACCCGAAGGCCAGCACCCCATCGAGTACGTGTGGGGCGATCTGGTCCCCGGGATCGGGATGGCCGCCGCCAACTTCTCCCTGTCGGTGTACGCCCACACCACCCTGGGGCTGCGGGAGTTCGAGGCGGCACGGCTGCGCGTCGCGCAGATCAACGGCTGCGTCTTCTGCCTGGACTGGCGCACGGACCGGGACGGCGAGAAGGTCGAGGACGAGTTCCCCGACGCCGTCACCGACTGGCGCACCACGGACCGGTTCGACGAGCGGACCCGGCTCGCCGCGGAGTACGCGGAGCGGTACTGCCTGGACCACCACGGCCTGGACGAGGAGTTCTGGGACCGGATGACGGCCCGCTACAGCCAGGTGGAGATCGTGGAGCTGACGATGAGCATCGGCTCCTGGCTGGCCTTCGGCCGGCTCAACCACGTGCTCGGCCTCGACAGCGTCTGCGTGCTGCCGGGCCACTGAGCGCGGGGCGCGGAGCGCGTGCGGTGCGCGTGCGGTGCGCACACGGGGCCGGGGCCGTCGGATGATCCGACGGCCCCGGCCTTCGTGCTGTCCGCGCCAGGGACGACCTAGAGGTCGGTGGCGATGATCTTCTCGATGTTGCGCTCGGCGAGCGCCGTGATGGTGACGAACGGGTTGACGCTGGTGTTGCCGGGGATCAGCGCGCCGTCGATGACGTACAGGCCCGTGTAGCCGTGCAGGCGGCCGTAGTTGTCGGTGGCCTTGCCCAGGACGGCGCCGCCGAGGGGGTGGTAGGTGAGGTGGTCGCCCCAGATCTTGTTGGTGCCGAAGAGGTCGGTCCGGTAGATCGTCCCCTCCTTCTTGTTGATCTTGTCGAAGATGGTCTTCGCCATGTCGATCGACGGCTGCTTCCACGCCGTCTGCCAGTTCAGCTCGACCCCGCCCGTGGAGGCGTTGTACGTGAACTCCGCGCGGTTCGGGTTCTTCGTGATGGACAGGTAGAACGAGGCGTAGGTCTCGATGCCGGTGGGCAGCGGGGCCACCTCGGCGAAGGCGCCGCCCGCGTCCCAGTTGTCGATGCCGCCGCAGGGGATGGAGGCCTGCACCTTGCCGGTCGCGTCCCACATGTGGTTGGCGCGTCCGACCATGACGTTGCCGTTGTCGCCCCAGCCCTTGCCGATCTCGCCGTTCAGGTTGGGCAGGGCGCCGGTGGCCTTGAGCCGGACGAGCAGCTTGCTGGTGCCGACGCTGCCGGCCGCGAAGAACACCTTGTCCGCGACGACGGTCTTGGTGCCCACGGTGTCGCCGGTGGTGTTGATCTGGTCGATGACGACCGTGTACCCGCCGCCGGAGGCGGGGGACACCGAGGTCACCTTGTGCAGGGGCGAGATGGTGACCTTGCCGGTGGCCTTGGCCTGGGCGATGTAGGTCTTCTGGAGGGACTTCTTGCCGGCGTTGTTGCCGTAGAGGATCTCGCCGGCGACGGCGGACTTCGGGACGGTCCCGGCCGCTTCCTGCTTCATGTAGTCCCAGTCGTATACGTCGGGGACGAAGACGAAGGGGAACCCGGCGCGCTGGGCGTGCTTGCGGCCGACGCGGGCGAACTGGTAGCAGTCGACGGTGTCGAACCACGCCGGGTCGATCAGGCCGACCCCCAGGCCCGCGTTGGCGCGCGGGTAGTAGGTGCTGTACATCTCCTCCGCGTCCACGGTCGGCAGGACGGCGCCGAAGTTCTCGCGCTTCGGGGTGACCGCCATGCCGCCGTTGACCAGCGAGCCGCCGCCCACGCCGCGGCCCTGGTAGACGATGATCCCGCCCATCTCCTCGGCGTCCAGGATGCCCGTGTAGCGCGGGACGGCCGAGTCGATGGGGAAGCCCAGGAAGTTGCTCAGCGGCGCCTTCGTCTTGGTCCGGAGCCAGTAGGCGCGGTAGTCCGGCTTGGTGGTGTTGCAGAAGATCTTGCCGTCCGAGCCGGGGGTGTCCCAGGCCATGCCCATCTCGATCATGTGGACGTCGACCCCGGCCTGGGCGAGCCGCAGGGCGGCGACGGAACCGCCGTACCCGGTACCGATCACGAGGGCCGGTACGTGCGCTCCGTTGTCGATCGGGCCGGCGGCGGCCGCGCCGGCCGTGGCGGCCCGGGCCATGGCCGGGGCGATCTGACCGGAGAGGGCCATTGCACCCAGGATGGAACTCGTTCTACCGAGAAATCCTCGACGGGAAACGCCGTTCTGGTTCGTTTTGTGCAGGCCTTTGTCGCTCATGTGAGCTTCCTCACTCTAGGCGGAATGAGAACGAGTTCTACTGCCGAGTGCTTGCGAAGTCACTAGATACGTCAAGGCGTATTTCGTCGGCGGAGGTCGCGGCCCGCCTCGTTTCCGGCTCCGCTGAAGGGCGTCGAAGGTCCCATCGGGCGGTGGGAACGAGCACCCGCTGTGGCCGGACGGCGATCCTGGAGTGACGGAAGAGCCTCCGTGGAGGATCTTGCGGGGGAGCCGTGACCGGTCCAATCCACCACGTCAGAAGTCGAACGCGTTACGGGAAGGCGCACCGCGGCGCCTCGCCGGTACCCTCGCCGCACCCAGCCACTCCGTCGTGGCTGCATCCCGTGGGCCCCGCGGCCGAAAAGCGACAAACCGCAAGGTGGGCCCGTGATCACCGCTCGAATCTTTTTACCTTCGGCTGGCGCTCCTGTTCGGCGCCCCGGCCGGTGTTACAGGTCCGGCGCACCCCGTCCGGCGCCCTCGCGTACAGAAGGGGAACGCGCGCGTTCGCCGGTCCAGACCAGGATCAGCGTCGAGGCGGCCGCCGCGAAGGCGCACCAGGTCGAGGCGAACTCCAGCCTCCACAGCACGGCGCAGACGAGCGCCCCGGCCGCCATGAGGAGGCCGAGCAGGCGCAGCCGGCGGTCCCCCGCGAGGAGCAGGGCGCCGAGCGTGGCGAACAGGTAGCCCGCGAGGGCCAAGGGCATCCACGGGACGTTCACGCCGTATCCGAGGGTGTGGCCGCGGATCTCGGCGCTCACCGGGCGGGTCGCCAGGCAGTACGCGAGGTACGCGCCGGTGGCGATCCCGGCGGCAGCGGGCGGGTACAGCCGGGCTCTGACCTCGGGCGCGGCGGCGAGCAGCACCCCGAGCGGCACCCATACGGGCAGCAGCGGCAGCGCGATCACCGCCCAGGCGGTGGTCGCCGGGCCGCAGCCGCCGCCGGAGCGCCAGACGGCGGCTTCGATCAGCTGGTGGGCGCCCAGGATCAGCGGGAGCGCCGCGACGGGCAGGTCCCGGGCGCGCCGGGTCCGGGCGAGGCAGGCGATCCCGACGGCGGTGATGACCGTGCCCGCCGTCAGGTCGGCCGTCGCGCTCCAGCACATGGCGCCCTCCCGGTCTCACGGTAGGCCGAGGCGCGGACGTCTGCCACACCACGGATCTTTGGAAAAACTCGACAGGATGCAGAAGATTTCTGCACGAGTCTTGCCGTGTTTCCGTGCGGGGTCCTACTGTCCCGGCCATGCCCCCAAGAAGAGCCGCAAGCCGAGCAGCAGGCCGAGCCGCAGCCGGCGCAGCGAGCAGAAGAGCCGTCCCCGCACGGGCCGCCGCCGCCCTGGCGGCGCTCACCGCGTCCGCCCTCGGCCTCGGCGCCCTGGGCGCGGGCGCGGCCGAGGCCCGCCCCGCCGCCGCGGACCCCGCGGCCGTCACCCGGGCCGCCCTCGACCCCGCACTGGCCGAGGGCCGCGGAGCCCGGGTGGACTTCGCCGAGCAGGAGGCGGAGAACGCCGCCACCTCCGGCACGCTCATCGGCCCCGACCGCACCGCGTACTCCCTGCCCGCCGAGGCCTCCGGCCGCAAGGCGGTGAAGCTGGCGCCGGGCCAGTACGTGGAGTTCACCCTGCCCGCGGCCGCCGACGCCCTCACCGTCCGCTACAGCCTCCCCGACGCTCCGGCCGGCGGCGGGATCACCGCTCCGCTCGACGTCACCGTCAACGGCCAGAACCGCCGCTCCATGACGCTGACCTCGCAGTACTCCTGGCTGTACAACCAGTACCCCTTCAGCAACGACCCGCAGGCCGGCCTCCTGCACCCCGACTGGTGGATCACCGAGTGCGCCTGCGTCCCGGCGGCCACCACGCCGGCCCCGGTCATCGCCAAGCCCTTCCGCCCCACCCACATGTACGACGAGCAGCGCCTGCTCCTGGGCCGCACCTACCGGGCGGGCGACAAGGTCCGGCTCACCGTCCCGGCCGGCAGCCCCGCCGCCTGGACGGTCATCGACCTGCTCGACTCCCAGCGCGTCGGCGCCCCGCACGTGGAGGCGGTCGCCGCCAACGCCCTCCTGTTCGGCGCCGACCCGACGGGCCGCCGGGACTCCGCCGACGCCATCGACCGGGCCATCGCCTTCGCCAAGCGCCACCGGCTCCCGGTCTACCTGCCGCCGGGCACCTACCAGGTCAACCGGCACATCATCGTGGACGGGGTCACGGTCACCGGCGCCGGCAGCTGGTACACGACCGTCAAGGGCAAGGGCGTCGGCTTCTACGGCAAGGAGGCCGCCGACGGCGGCAGCCGGGGCGTCCACCTCTCCCGCTTCGCCGTCGAGGGCGACGTCCGCGAACGCGTGGACACCGACCAGGTCAACGGGGTCGGCGGCGCGATGAGCGACTCCACCATCGACTCGCTCTACATCCACCACACCAAGGTCGGCCTCTGGTTCGACGGGCCGATGAGCAACGTGAAGGTCACCCGCAACGTCATCACCGACCAGATCGCCGACGGCCTGAACTTCCACACCGGAGTCACCGACTCCCTCGTCCAGGACAACTTCGTCCGCAACACCGGCGACGACGGCCTCGCCCTGTGGGCGGAGAAGACCACGAACGCCCGCAACACCTTCGACCACAACACCGTGCAGAGCCCCACGCTGGCCAACGGCATCGCGATCTACGGCGGCGCCGACACCACCGTCACCGCCAACCTCGTGGCCGACCCGGTCCGAGAGGGCAGCGCCCTGCACGTCGGCTCCCGCTTCGGCGCCGAACCCTTCACCGGCAGCCTGCGGATCGACGGCAACACCACCGTGCGCGCGGGCACGTACGAACTGAACTGGAACATCGGGCTCGGCGCGATCTGGTTCTACGCCCTGGACCGCAGCATCGACCAGGCCGACATCCAGGTCACCGGCAACTCCTTCCTCGACAGCACCTACAACGCGATCATGCTGGTCAGCGACTGGCCGGTGAAGGACAAGGTCCGCATCGAGAACGTCCACTTCAAGGACGTCCGCGTCGACGGCACCGGCACCTCCGTGGTCAGCGCGCGCGTGGCCGGGTCGGCGAGCTTCGAGAACGTCGATGCCCGGGGCGTCGGGGCCGTCGGCGTCAACAACTGCGGCTCGTTCAACTTCCCCGGCACCGGCTCGGAGTTCACCCTGACGGACCGCGGCGGCAACGACGGCGGCGGCACCACGGGCCCCTGGCTGGCTGGCTGGGAACTGCCCAACACCATCACCTGCGACGACCGCCCGCCGGTCGTCGCCCCGCCGGCGCCGAGCCCCTGGTAGACGCCGGTCGATCACCGCTCCGCCGCTCCCGGGGGTTCGAGCGGCGGAGCGGTCACCGCGCAGTTCGTACGGCACTGCGGGTGACAGGCCCCGGGCCTGGGGGACCGTACGGTGGCCCAGGCCAGGACGGCCCCGGCCACCAGCACCCCCGCGCACCAGAACATCGCCCGCCCGAAGGACGCGTCGAAGGCCCCGGCCGAGAGGTACGCGTCCGGCCCCATCCCGGCCAGCAGCGGCAGCGCCGCCACCGCGAGGAGTCCGGCGGCGCGCGCGGCCGCGTTGTTGATGCCGCTGGCCAGGCCGGCCCGGCCCGGGTCCACCGAGGACAGGACGGTCGCCGTCAGCGGGGCCACCAGGGCCGCCATGCCCAGGCCCATCACGAGCAGGGCCGGCAGCACGTCCCGTACGTACGAGGCCTGCGGGCCCACCCGCAGCATCAGCAGCATCCCCGCCGCGCACAGCAGCGGCCCCGCGGTCAGCGGGATCCGCGGCCCGATCCGCTCCCCGAGCTGCGCGGAACGGGCCGACAGCAGCAGCATCAGGGCCGTGGTGGGCAGCAGGGCGGCGCCGGCGCCCAGCGCCGAGTACCCGGAGACCACCTGGAGCTGGAGCACCACGAGGAAGAAGAACCCGCCGAAGGCCGCGTACACGCACAGGGTGACCAGGTTGACGGCGGTGAACTGGCGCGAGGAGAAGATGTCCGGGGGCACCATCGGATCGGCCCGCCGCCGCTCCACCACCACGAAGACCCCGGCCAGCAGCACACCGCCCACGGCGGCGCCCGCCACCAGCGCGGTACCGGAACGGGCCTCGATGAGCGCATAGGTCAGCAGGGCGAGCGAGGCCGCCCCGAGGACCGCCCCGGCCACGTCGAACCGGCCGTGCGCCGCCGGATCCCGCGATTCCGGTACGTGCCGCAGCGCGACCGGGACACAGAGCGCGGCCACCGGCACGTTCAGCAGGAAGACCCAGCGCCAGCCCGGACCGTCCACCAGCCAGCCGCCCAGGAACGGCCCCACGGCGGCGCCCACCCCGCCGAACCCCGACCACAGGCCCACCGCGCGGGCCCGGTCGTCCGCATGGACGGACCCCTGGATCAGCGCGAGCGAACCGGGCGTCAGCAGCGCCCCGCCGATGCCCTGCAGGGCGCGGGCGGCGATGAGCACCCCGGCGTTCGGCGCGATCCCGCACAGCAGGGAGCCCACCGCGAACCACACCACCCCGAGCACGAAGATCCGGCGGCGCCCGAACCGGTCCCCGAGCGCACCGCCGACCAGGATCAGCCCCGCGAGGGTCAGCAGATAGGCGTTGACCGTCCACTGGAGCACCGCCAGATCGGCGCCGAGATCCCGCCCGATGGCGGGCAGGGCCACATTGACCACGGTCGAGTCGAGCAGCGCCATGGCGGATCCGAGCACGGTGGTCAGCACGATCCACCGGCCCTGCGCGGTCCCGAGCCGTACCCCGGGGACGGGGGACGGGGCGGCGGCAGGGGCGGGGGCGGTCATTCCCCCAGGCTGGCCCGCGCGGGCCGGAACGGCCACCCGGTGCGGCTCATTAGGCACCCTTGTACGGGTCATGACATCTCCCGCACCATGGCCCGCGCACGTCACGCACACCCTTTCCGCACGTTCTGCACACGGCGTACGAGGAGACCACACGTGGCACAAAGCGACAGCCGGCGAACCTCCCGGGCACGATTACGACCCCTGCGCGCAGGACTGGCCGCCCTCACCGCGGCCCTGCTGCTGCCCCTGAGCGCGGGAGCGGCAGCGGCCGCCCCCAATTCGGCCCCCGCCCCCGGAGCGGCCGAGCGCAAGATCGAGCCGGGTCTGCGGGCCCAGCTCGACGGTTCCGCCAAGGCGGTCTTCTGGGTCTACCTCGACAGCGCCGCCGACCTCACCGCCGCGGCCGCGCAGCCGACCCGCGCGGCGAAGGCCGCGACGGTGCTGCGGCTCAAGAAGGAGCAGGCCGCACGCAGCCAGACCGAGGTCATCAAGGCCCTGGAGGGCACGCACGCCGAGTACACCTCGTACTGGATCGTCAACGCGGTCCGCGTCGTCGGCACCGAGAAGCTCGCCACCACCCTGGCCCAGCGCCCCGAGGTCGCCCGGATCGACGCCGACGACCGGATCACGCTGGCGAAGCCCGCGGAGGGGACCCGGGAGAAGACGGCGGCCGACGCCGTCGAATGGAACGTCGACCGGATCAAGGCACCACAGGTCTGGGACCAGCTCGGCGTCCGCGGCGAGGGCATCGTCGTCGCCAACATCGACAGCGGCGTGGACTTCACCCACCCCGCCGTGGCCAACCAGTACCGCGGCAGGGCCGCGGACGGGTCCTACGACCACAACTACAACTGGTTCGACCCGGCCGGGGTCTGCCCCACCGCTGCCCCCTGCGACAACAACGACCACGGCACCCACACCATGGGCACGATGGTCGGCGACGACGGCGGCGCCAACAAGACCGGCGTCGCCCCGGGCGCGAAGTGGATCGCCGCCAAGGGCTGCGAGACCACCTCCTGCTCCGAGGCCTCGCTGCTCGCCGCGGGCCAGTGGATCGTCGCCCCGACCGACCTGAACGGCCAGAACCCGCGCCCCGACCTGGCCCCCCACATCGTCAACAACTCCTGGGGCGGCCCCGGCGGCGACACCTGGTACCAGCAGATCGTCGACACCTGGCGGGCCGCCGGGATCTTCCCGGCCTTCTCCAACGGCAACTCCGGACCCGGCTGCACCACCAGCGGATCGCCCGGGGACTACGCGAGCTCCTACAGCACCGGCGCCTTCGACATCAACGGCGCCATCGCCTCCTTCTCCTCGCGCGGCGCCGGCCCCGGCGGGATCATCAAGCCGAACATCGCGGCCCCCGGGGTGAACGTGCGCTCCTCCGTCCCCGGCGGCGGCTACGCCTCCTTCTCCGGCACCTCCATGGCCTCCCCGCACACCGCCGCGGCCGTGGCCCTGATCTGGTCGGCCGCACCCGCCCTCGAAGGCGACGTCGCGCAGACCGAAGCGCTGCTCGACGGCACCGCGCAGGACACCGACAGCAGCCAGTGCGGCGGCAGCGCCGCCGACAACAACGTCTTCGGCGAGGGCAAGCTCGACGTGCTCGCCGCCGTCAACGCCGCACCGCGCGGCGCCCTCGGCGCGCTCGCCGGCACCGTCCGCTCCGGCGGGCAGCCCGTCGCCGGGGTGAAGGTCGCCGCCGACGGCCCCATCGACCGCACGACGACCACCGCGGCCGACGGCACGTACCGCTTCCCCACGCTGTCCGTGGGGACGTACGCGCTCACCGCCTCGAAGTTCGGCTACGGACAGCAGGCCGCGAGCGCGGAGGTGACCGAGAACGCCACCGCCACCGGCGACATCGACCTCGCCCAGGCCGACTCCGGCAAGCTCACCGGCACCGTCTCCTCCGCCGCGGGCCCGGTACCCGGCGCCGCGGTGACCGTCGCCGACACCCCGGTGACCGCGACCACCGACGCCCAGGGGCGCTTCGAGGTCACCCTCCCGCACGGCAGCTACACCGTGAACGCCACCCACTCCTCCCGCTGCCTCACCGCCGGCGCGGCCGCGGTCACCGTCGCCGGGGACACCACCGTCGCCGTGACCCTGCCCGAACGCACCGACGGCTACGGCTACGCCTGCGCCACCTCGAACACCGCCCCCTACCAGCCGGGCGACCGGCGGCTCGCGCTGACCGGCGACAACACCACCGAGCGCGTCGACCTGCCCTTCCCGCTGCCGCTCTACGGCAAGACGTACGGGCAGGCCTGGATCGGCACGAACGGCACGGTCAGCCTCGGCGGGAACAACACCGGCGACGTCAACGGGGACATCCCGAGCACGGCCACGCCCAACGCGGCGCTCTACCCGTTCTGGGACGACCTGGTCGTCGGCGCCGCCGACAGCGGATCCGGAGTCTTCACCGCGGTCACCGGCACGGCGCCGCACCGCAGCTACGTCATCGAATGGCGCCAGGTGGCGCACTGGTCGGCGCAGTCCGACGCGTTCTCCTTCTCGGTGGCGATCGGCGAGGACGGCACCGTCCGGTACACCTACAAAGGCACCGGCGGCACCGGCATCAAGGGCGGCTCCACCGCCACGGTCGGCGTCGAGAACGCCACCGGCACCGACGCCTACAAGTACTCCTTCAACACGCCCGTGATCACCGACGGCCTGTCCGTCTCCTTCCGCACCACCAAGAGCGGCGTGGTCGCGGGCCGGGTGCTCGACGCGAACGACGGCAACGGGATCGCCGGAGCCACCGTGACCCTCGGCACGGGCGCCACCGCGGTCTCCGCCACCACGGCGGCCGACGGCGGGTACGTGGTCCAGAGCCCCTCGGGAGCACGGGAACTCGCCCTGACCGCCGCCCAGTACGAGACCGCGACGGCCACCGTGGACGTCAAGGCGGCCGACGTCACCCAGGTGACCCGGTCCCTGCGCACCGGCAAGGCGACCCCCTCGAAGCAGGCGGTGGAGATCGTCCTGCCGCCCGGGCAGAAGCGGACGCGGACCCTCGACCTCACCAACCCCGGTCTCGGCACGGCCTTCACGGCGGCCGAGGACGCGGCCTGGCTGACCGTGACCCCGGGCTCCGGGGACCTCCCGACGGGCGGGAAGGCCCCGCTGACCCTGTCCGTGGACACCACGGGCCTGACCCCGGGCACCGTCCTCACCGCCGACCTGAAGATCACCTCGGCCAGCGGCCGGACCCCGGTGCTCACCGTCCCCGTCAAGCTCGTCGTCCCGCGCTACCAGGTCGCCCTCGACGCCGGCGCCACGGCCGCGAGCACCGATGCGCTCGGCGACGGCTGGTCCCCGGACCGCAAGTACACGACGGGCTCCTACGGCTACCAGGGCAGCGCCTCGGCCCAGTCCACCAGCCGCACGATCGCGGGCACGGACGACCAGAAGCTGTTCCGCAACGCCCGTGAGGGCATGTACGAATACCGCTTCGACAACGTCCCCAACGGCACCTACACCGTGGAACTGGGCTTCGCCGAGCTCTCCTCCACCAAACCGAACAAGCGCGTCTTCGACGTCCTGGCGGAAGGCACCCAAGTACTGCCCTCCCTGGACATCGCCCTGGAGGCCGGCTCCTACACGGCCCTGACCCGCACCTACACGGTCACCGTCACGGACGGCACCCTCAACGTCCGCTTCGTCACCCACACCGGCTTCGGCAAACCCCTGCTGAACTCCCTGCGCGTGACGGACCGCCCCGACAAGACCTGACCCGGCCGGCAGCACGACGGGCGGGGCGCCTTCCGGGCGCCCCGCCCTGTGCTGTCACGCCCCGGAGGTCACCGCAGGAACATCCGGTCGCGGCCGGCGAAGGAGGCGAGCGGGGCCGCGGCACGCAGGACCACGTCCAGGGCGCGGCCCGGGTCGCAGGCGTACGTACCACTGGCCCACGCGGCATTGGCCTCGATCACCGACCACCGGCCGCCGGTGAGGCCCACGTCGACCACGATCGCGGACGGGAGGGTGGAGAAGGGCAGGCCGGCCGCGAAGGCGAGCGCGCCGGCCGAGGCCGGGCCGAGACTGAGGCGACCGTCCTCGGCATAGCGGCTCGCCGTGTGCACGGCCCCGTCCAGCAGGAACAGCCGGTGCTCCGCCGTGAAGCGGACCACGTCGCTGACCAGCACCCGCGTCTGCGCATCCACGGCGTCCGGCCCCGGCAGGCGGGAGCCGTCGGCGTAGACGAGGGCCGGGATGTCCTTGTCGTTCGGCGACTTCACGAAGACGGGCCTGCGCAGCCCGTACGCCTCACGGATCGGGATCAGCCCGACCTCCCGCCCGGTGAACTCCTGCGGCAGCCGCGCCAGCCAGTCGGACGGGGCCTCCAGCAGACCGATGCCGAGCCCGGGCGCCACGGCATCGGCGAACCGCGGCCCGGCGTGCACGTGATCGGCCCGCAGCCCCTCGGGCACGGCGAAGCCGTCCAGTCGTACGGTGGCCAGCCCGCGTGCGTGCGCCGCGTCCCGGAGCCGGGCGGCGGACGCGGTGACACGGGGCGGGAGCAGCAGGGTCATGGGGAGATCCTGCCGGGGGCCAGGGCCGGCGTCATCCGGGTTTCGCCGCCGGACGGGGCGTCAGCCGCGGCGGTACTGGTCCACCAGGATCGTGACGGATCCGTCGGCCGGGGCCTCGGCCAGTCTGACGATCGCCAGCTCGCTCCGGTCGGGGCTGCGCACGCAGAACGGCCGGGATTTCGCGAGCCCGGCGAAGGGCAGGGCCGCGGCCGGGCGGGTCTCGATGCCCTCGAGGCAGGCGGCCACCGACAGCTCTCCGGAGCCGGCGTCGGAGACGAAGGAGTCCGACTCCTCGGAGGGGAGCAGGGACCGGCCGTCGTGCGCCAGGTACCAGGCGGCCGACTCCGCGGGCACCACCTTCCCGGCCTTCAGGTCGAACTCGTATCCGGAGTCGGGGGCGGTGAGCCGGGCCTGCGCGTAGCCGGGCAGGTACGCGGCGGCGGGGTCGGCCGAGGGGGCACCGGCCGTGGGCGTGGGACGCGCGGATGCCGAGGCCTTGGGGTCGGCGGGCGGGGCGCCGGTGCTCGGGGCCTCGCCCGCGGGGGTGTCCAGGTAGTACACGGTTCCGGCGGCGGCCAGCAGGGCGCCGACCACCAGCAGGGCGGGCCGTACGGGAAGCCGGCGTCCGCGGCCCGGTGCGGGGGCGGAAGGCGGTGCGGGTGCGGCGGCACCAGCGGGGGAGCCCGGCGCGGGGAAGGCCGGGGTGACGCCTGCCCGGCCCGGAACCGCGGTGGCCGTCCTGGTCGCCTGGAACGGCTCAGGCGCGGGCGCGGGCCGGACGGTGTCGCCCCCGAGTTCCTCCCGGACCGGCCGGGGCAGCCAGCCGTCGGCGAACTCCGGTTGCCCGCAGACCAGCGGGTGCGCCCGTACGGAGGCGATCACCTCGGCCGGCTGCGGACGGTCCTCGGGGCGCTTGGCGAGGCACCACGAGACCAGGCCGTACAGCTCGTGCGGCACCCGGGCGAGGTCGGGATGCTCGTGGACGACCCGGTAGAGGGCGCTGGACTCCGGCCCGTTGCCGAAGGGGGCGATCCCGCAGGCGACGTACGCGGCCAGCGTCCCGAGCGCGAAGACGTCGGTCGCCGGCGTCGTCGGCCGGCCGAGCGCCTGCTCGGGCGCCATGAACGCCGCGGTGCCGATGCGCAGCCCCGTACCGGTCAGCGCGGCGGCGTCGGCCGCCCGGGCGATGCCGAAGTCGATCACGCGGGGGCCGTCCCCCGCGAGGAGCACGTTGGCCGGCTTCAGGTCGCGGTGGACGACGCCCGCTCCGTGGATGGCCTGGAGCGCCTCGGCTATGCCCGCGAGGAGCAGCAGGACCGTGCGGGCCGGCAGCGGCCCGTGCCGCCGTACGACCTCGTGCAGCGAGGGGCCGGGCACGTACGCGGTGGCGAGCCACGGCGTGGGGTCCTCGACCCCGGAGTCGATCACCTGGGCCGTGAACAGGCCGTGGATCCTGCGGGCGCTGGCCACCTCCTGGGCGAACCGACGGCGGAACTCGGGATCGGAGGCGAGCTCCCTGCGGACCGCCTTCAGCGCGATGGGGCGGCCGCCGGGAGTGTGGGCCAGGTAGACCACGCCCATGCCGCCGGCGCCGAGCCGGGCGTGCAGGCGGTAGCCGCCGATCTCCCTGGGGTCGTCGGCGGACAGGGCCGTCGGGGCCGGCTGTGCGCCGGAGTGCTGGTCGGACATACGGGGGCTCTTTCAACGAGGCGGAACGCGCCGCGCCGCGATGCGGCAGGGGCCTGCGCGCATCGTGCCATGAATTGACTGAAAATTCAGTCAGTGCCAGAGTGGAGGACACGTGCCCGCACCATCCGCCCTGCGTGACGGCCCTGCGTGACGGCCCTTCGCGGACGGAGGGCGCACCCTTGTCACAGGGGCCCGGGACGGTCGGCCCGTGCCGTGCCTCCCGCGCCCGTCCTGGCCGGATGCAGTGCGTCCCGTCAGCCCTTGATCGGAGCCCTCTCGTGTCCCACCTGCCCCCCACGCGCCGGACCGCCCTCCGCACCTTCGCCGGGATCGGCGCCCTCGCCTTCGGCGCCGCCGCCTGCGGCCCCTCCCAGAGCGCCCCGCGCTCCCAGGCCCCCGAGGGCTCCGCCCAGCCGTCCCCGGCCGGTGCCGAGCGCCGGCTCGGAGCCGAGTGGGAGAGCCACACCCGCACCTTCATGGCCTGGCCCGCGCTGGACGCCGTCTGGATGGAGGACCTGCGCTACGTCCGCGAGGACATCGCGCGGATCGCCCGGGCCGTCGGCGGGTTCGAGGAGGTCGTCATGATGGCCCGGCCCGAGCAGGTCGACGCGGCGCAGAAGGCCTGCGGGTCCGAGGTCGAGGTGATCCCGCTGGCCGTGGACGACCTGTGGGCCCGTGACACCGTTCCCGTCTTCGTCGAAGAGGGGGGCAAGGTCATCGGCGTCGACTTCAACTTCAGCGGCTGGGGCAACAAGCAGGAGCACAAGAACGACGCCCAGGTCGGCCGGCTCCTGCTCCAGAAGTACGGGATCCCCCGGGTCCAGGCCCCCCTCGTGGCCGAGGGCGGCTCCTTCGAGACGGACGGCGAAGGCACCCTTCTGGTCACCGAGAGCTCGATCGTCAACGACAACCGCAACCGCGGGAAGAGCCGGGACCAGATCGAGGCCGAGCTCAAGCAGACCCTCGGCGTCGAGAAGGTGGTCTGGCTGGCCGGCGTGCGCGGCGAGGACATCACCGACGCCCACGTGGACAGCCTCGTACGGTTCACCGCCCCCGGCGTCGTCCTGCTGGACCGCGCGCACCCGAACACCCCGAAGGACTCCTGGTCCCGCTCGGCGGACCAGGCGAAGGCGGTCCTGTCGAAGGCCACCGACGCCCGCGGCCGGAAGTTCGAGGTCATCGACCTGCCGCAGCCCGACCTGGACAAGATCACGGGCCGGGGCGACGACTTCGTGTCGACCTACGCCAACTTCTACGTGGCCAACGGCGCCGTCTTCATGCCGAAGTTCGGGGACCGCCAGGCCGACGACCGGGCCCGCGGCATCCTGCAGGAGCACTTCCCCAAGCGGGACGTCGTCCCCGTCGCGATCGACACGATCGCCTCGGGCGGCGGCGGCATCCACTGCTCGACTCACGACCAGCCCGGCAAGCCCGCCGCGTGAGCGCAGTGCGACGCCGCCCGGCCGGGCGGCGCTTCCCGCTGCTGCCCGGCCTCCTCCTGCTCGCCATCGTGGCGGCGGTCGGGGTGGGGGCCTGGCTGCAGTTCGGTGAACGCCAGGCCCAGGACACCGTCCACACCACGGGACGGGCCGATCCGGACCGGGTGGACGTCGAGGCGACCGTGCAGCGCGTCGACGCAGCCGGGCGCGAGCTGGTCCTGCGGGTCCTGGTCACGCCCCGCGGGGCGCTGGCCGAGGCGGGCGGGATCGCACCCGCCGACGACCTCACGCTCCAGACCTCGACGGCCACCCGCGGCGACCTGACCTTCAAGGCCCACCAGCGCATCTCCACGCTGGACGTGCCGGTGGCCCTGACGGGCGGCTCCATCACGGACTACCCGTTCGACGCCTACGGGGCGGACGTGGAGTTCGCGGCCGTACTGGGCCACGAGAAGGTTCCGGTGCGGGTCCTGTTCTCCAACAACGACGTGCTCTTCTCGTCCACGGTGGAGGCCTTGACGGCGAAGGACGGCGCCAGCGTCCTCGACATCGGGCTGGCCCGCTCCAACAGCGTGCTCGTGTTCGCGGTGTTCATGATGATCGCGATGTGGGCGCTCGCCGTGTCCGTCCTGATCGGCGCGTGGTACCTCGTCACCCGCCGCAAGGGACTCACCTGGCCCGCCCTCGGCTGGATGGCCGCCACCCTGTTCGCCCTGGCCGCCTTCCGCAACACCGCCCCGGGCACCCCGCCGATCGGCTGCCTGCTCGACTACCTCGCCTTCCTGTGGGCGGAGATCCTCATCGCGTTCTGCCTGATCACCGTGGTGGTCACGGGCATCCGAGCGGAGCCCCCGGTGGACGTGGGGGAGGCGCCGGCGGCGGCGTGAAGGGGCTTAGGGTCCCGGGTTCCTACGGCCCCGGGACCCCGCCTCCCCGCCGGCTTGAACGGGCGTACGGGCCCGGGCCCCGGGGCCCCCGCATCCCCGGCGGCGGCACCGGGCGGACCGCGGGGGCATTCGGGTGGCCCGGCGGGGCCGGACCGCGCGACGCGCCGGAGCCGGTGCGGCGGGCGCCGTACCGTGGCTGACCATGACGCTCCAGAGCGACCGGGCCGGACAGGCCGAGCAGCACGAGACGCTCACGCAGACGGCCGCAGCTCCCGGCCCGGCCCTGGCCGGGGCCGCGGAACGGATCGCGGCACTCGTACGGGACGCGGACCCGGGGGCGGGCTGGGCGACCGGCGGTCCGGACGGTCCCGACGGTCCGGACGCGGTGGTCGAGGCCGGTGCCGGGAACGGGTCCGGCCCCGGACTCGGACCCGAGGGCTCCGCCCCCGACGCCGGCGGGCTGGCGGGGGTGCTGGTCGTCTGGCCCGTCATCGGGATGCTCGTGGACGCGGGGGAGCTGGCCCTGCACACCCCGCTCACCGCCTACGGGGCGGGCGACGGCCTGCCCGCCGGGACCACCGCGCACCAGCTGCTCACCCACGGCTCCGGGGTGTCGCCCGCGCTCGTCGGACTCGCCGAGCGGCTGTGCGGCAGCCCCCTCGCGGGATTCGCCGCCGAACGGGTCTGGGGCCCGCTCGGGATGGCCCGGACGGGCTTCGCCGCCGACGGCACCCTGCGCGCGCCCGCCGCCGACCTCGGCCGGTTCCTGAGCCACCTCCTCGCCCCGCGGGGCGGCCCCGTCAGCCCGGCCTGGACGGCGCAGTCGCTCCGCATCCGCACCGGCGAACTCCTGCCCGCCCGGGGCCTCCTCTGGCACCCGGGCCCCCACGGATCCTGGTCCCACGGCGAAGGCCCCACCCTGTGGATCTCTCCCCGCGCCCACCGCTGGGCGGCCCTCCTGCCCACGACCCCGTCGGCCCCGCTTCGTACCGCCTTCCGTGAGGCCGCCTTCGGCTGAACCGCGATGCCACCGGTGCCGCACGTAATGGGAGGCGCTGCGGGCACGGGGTGCGGAACACTCCGCAGGGTGATCGTGATGCGGCCCGTGGTGCAGATTCTCATCCCCGAAGGCTTCGACCTCTGGCAGGTCGCCGAGTTGCAGCGGTTCGCCTTCCTGCCCCTCGGCGGCGAGCTCTCACCCGCCGAGGTCGGGGCAGCGGTTGCGAGCATCGCCGGTTGGAACGACGCCGACGCCCGCCTACCGCCTCGGCCGGCCGACCCGCTCGCCTCGTTCCTCCACGGGCTGCTGACCCTCGACGAGCTCTTTGTCGCCGGCGGTCTGGAGGTCACGGATACGGCCGCGGGTGTCACCTTCCAGCCGGGGTGCTGCGACGGGCTGGAGGACTGGCGGGACTGGCACCGGTTGGCCGACGGTGGGAGCCTGCTGGGATTCGGCCACGACCCCGTGTCACCCGTGGCCGAGCGGTCCGGTCGCACCGTCCGGCTCACCGTCAACGAGCAGCAGGGCGACAGCCCCGTGATCGAGCTGTCCGTCGCCGAGCTCCTCGGCCTGCTCGACGTCGCGGAGCGCCACTTGGCCGGTTTCCTCGCGCTGGCCACCGACTGGATGCCGCACCACCTGCCCGGCCACCGCGGCCCGGTCACCGCCGCGCTCGCCCGCGCGCTCGACCTTCCCGCACCGGCCGCGCGGCCACAGCCGTAGGCGGGGACGACCTCCTGGCCGGCCGCTCCGCTCGTCGCGTCACCCGCCCGGGTCCCCGGCCCGCGGCGGGCCGATCCGCGCGCGGAACCCCGGGCCGCCTGGTGGGCCGGCCGCCGCCCCGCTCACGGCGCACTGCGCTTCGGCACGGTCACCGTCCCGGTCAGCGCCGTGGTCACGGCCCCGAACCGGGCGCGCCGTCCCGTCCGTAGCCCGCCCGCGGGCGATCCGTACCCCCCTCGTGGTCCTCGGGGCGCGGAGCCGGGGTGGGCGACGTACGGTGAGCGCGGGATCACCGACCGTCGAGTCCAGGCTGCGCGGAGGTACACGGATGCGTACGGCACACGAGACCGCCCGCGATGCGCGCACGCCACCGGCCCCGGCCGCGGAGGCGCCCGCATGACGGCGGGGGCGGGGCGCGGCGAGAGCGCCCGGTTCGCCGCCGCCCACACGCTGCCCGCGCTGATGCGGGGCTTCGTGAACGCCCGGCCCCGGCCGGTGCGCGGGCACGCCGGGCCGGGCCGGCCCCGCTGGTCCGCCGCCACCCTGCGGGCCCTGCGCGAGCGGCACGGCGGGGCGCCCGTACTCGTACGGGGGCTGACCGGCACCGTCCTGCTCATCCTCGATCCGCAGGACATCCGGCAGTTCTACGCCGAACCCGTCGGCTCGCCCGTCCGGCCCGCCGCCGGAACGGGCGACTGCGCCCACGCCGGGCTCCCCGCCGAGCGGCGTTCGGTCGACGACGCCGTGCTCGCCGCGGGGCTGACCGTGCACCCCTCGTGCGGGGCGTTCCTCTCGGTCCTCGCCGACGAGGCCCGGCACCTGACGGCCGGCGGCTCCCTCGAACTCGCCCGCGTCCGGCACTCCGTGGCCCGCGCGGCCCGCCGCATCGTGCTGGGCGACGCGGCCGCCGAGGACACGGAACTCGGCCGCAGGCTCGGGCGTTCCCACGACAGGGCCGGCGCACGGATCGCCGCGTACGCCGACCTCGCGGAGCCGCACACCCTCATCGGGCGGGCCCGCCGCCACGCGGAGCCCTTCCGCGGACCGGGCGGACCGGACCCGGGCGGCCCGGACTCGGGCGGCCCGGACCTGGTCGGACAGGTCCGCCAGTGGCTGGCCGCCTTCGACCTCGTCCCCGGCGTCCTGCTGCGCACCCTGCTCCTCCTCGGCGCGCACCCGGCCGAACAGGACGCCGTCGCCGCCGAGGCCCGGGCCGCGGGATTGGCGCAGGGCAGCGCCCAGGGCGAGCTGCCCCGGCTGCGGGCCTGCGTCCGGGAATCGCTGCGCCTCTATCCGGCCGTGCCCGACCTGATACGGATCACCCGGGCCGAGACCGCATGGCGGGGCGTGCGGCATCCCGCCGGCACCTGCGTGGTGCTGCCCGTGCTGTTCCACCAGCGCGACCCCGAACACGTGCCCGCCGCGCACGTCTTCGTACCCGGACGGTGGGCCTCGCGCGAAGCGGACCTGGACGTCCGGATGGCCCCGTTCAGCCATGCCGGCGGCCGCTGCCCTGGCGAACAGCTCGGACTGCTGATCACCGCGGCGCTCTGCGCGGAGGTGCTGCGCGGACACCGGGTCCGGCCCGTCCGGCCCCTGCTCGACCCCCTCGGCCCGCTCCCCGCGACGCTGGATCCGCAGGGCATCCGGCTGCGCCTGACCCGCCGCTGAATCCGCTGAATCCGCTGAACCCGCGCAATCCGCTACCGGCCCTGCCCGGCCGGCGCCCCACCCGTTCGTCCCGCCCCCTCCTGCCCGAAGTTCACCCGACCCGACGAGGAATCCATGTCCGACGCCGCGACCCCCGGGACCTCCGCGACCTCCGTGCCCACCGACCCGGACGCCGATCAACTGGACGCCCTGTGCCGGGAGCTGGCCGAGGCGGCCGACGCCGTCGGCGAAGCCGCCCGCTACGCCTCCGGGCTCGCCCTCGGCTCCCGGCTCCCGGTCACCGCGCTGGGCCTCGGCAGCCGCCGCCGCGCGGCCTGGCGCACGCTGCTGCGCGCCCTGAGCGACCCGGACGGACTCGGCTGGGCCGCCCGGGGGCGGGGCGTGGCGCGGGCCGGGTGGCTCGCGGGGGTCTTCACCGGCCGGGAGAGCCTCGCCGTCACCCTCGCGGTGTGCGGCCTCAAGGGCCGGATCCGGGCCGAGAGCACCCGTAACCCGGCCAGATCGGCCGACCCGGCCGCCGCCGAGGTGTTCCTCGCGGTGGAGGAGGACCGGCAGGCGGACGCCGTCCGGGCGTTCCGCGAGCTCGTGCGCCGACGCGGCGAGGGGCCCGCCTTCGCGCTGCTGAACCCCTCCTTCGCCGACATCCTGGCCTGGAACGCGCTGACCGACGACAACCCGTTCAACGACCACGCCGGCTGGCAGGTCGCCACCGGCCGGGCCGCGGCCGCCGAGCCGCTCCTCGGGATCGGCGCCGCCCTGCGGGCCTTCTTCGACCGGGGCCCCGCCTGCTCCGGGCCGGGGAGCAGCCTGCTCGCCGAACTGGACACCACCGGGACCCCGGCCGGGTACCGGGGCAATGCCGAGCGGATCGGCGGCTCCCCGGGTGCGGTGCTGATCCAGCAGGTCGTCGGCCCGGACGGGACCGAGCGGTGCGTGCTCCAACTCGCCGGACCGCCAACGGAGTCCGGCCGCACCGAGGCCCCGTCCGCCGAGCACGCAGAGCACGCAGAGCCCGCCGCGCACGTCCTGGACGTGGCCGCGACCGTACGCCGCCTCGTGCCGTCCGGGACCGAACTCGCCCTGCTCGGCCACGGTCCGGGTGCCCGGACGGCCGGACGGCTCGCCGCGAGCCGGGAGTTCACCACCGTCTACCGGGTCACCTGGGTGGGTTCCGGCACCGAGCCGGGTCCGGTGGCGGCCCTCGCCGCCTTCGGGGGCCGGGTCACCGGGAGCCACCTCGTACGGCTGCCCGGCCACCCCGACGTCTACGTTCCGGGGAGGCCCCAGTGACGGACGCCGACGGGCCCGCACTGCGGGCCGGGACCGGTCCGGCGGAGGGCCTGCGCGCCCACTCGGCCGCGCTGCGGTCGCACGCCGAGCGGCTGCGCCGGGCCGCCGGAGACCTGCGCTGGCAGGGACCGGGGGGCGACGCTTTCCGCGCCGAGGTGGCGTCGCTGGCCGACCGCTGCGTGACCGCGGCCGGCGGCTTCGACCTGGCGGCGGCCCAACTGGCCCGCCCCGGGCCCCGGGAGGGGACCCGGGGCGGGCACCGGCGCAGGGGCCGACCCGGTGACCGGCTGACCGGCTGACCGGAGGCAGGTGGGGAGGGGACGGTCAGAGGACCAGCGACAGCAGCAGGACGAAGCCCAGGCCGACCACCGAGATGATGGTCTCCATCACCGACCAGGTCTTGAGGGTCTGGCCGACGGTCATGCCGAAGTACTCCTTCACGAGCCAGAAACCGGCGTCGTTGACGTGGCTGAAGAAGAGCGAACCGGCGCCGATGGCGAGGACCAGCAGGGCGGTCTCGGTGGACGGCAGGCCAGCCGCGAGCGGGGCCACCAGGCCGGCCGCCGAGATGGTGGCGACCGTGGCCGAGCCGGTCGCCAGACGGATGGTCACCGCGATGAGCCAGGCCAGCAGGAGGGTGGGTATCGCCCAGTTCTCGGACAGGTCCATGATCATCTGGCCGACGCCCACGTCGATCAGCGTCGCCTTGAAACCGCCGCCCGCTCCCACGATCAGCAGGATGCCCGCGATCGGGGCCAGCGACTTCTCCACCGTCACGGACAGCCGGGCCTTGGTGAAGCCGGCCGCCCGGCCGAGGGTGAACATGCCCACGAGCACCGCCGCGAGCAGCGCGATCAGCGGGGAGCCCGCCACGTCGGTGACCCGCTGGACCCCGTTGGCCGGGTCGTTGACCACGATGTCGACCAGCGCCTTCATCAGCATCAGCGCCACCGGCAGCAGCACGGTGAAGACCGTGGCACCGAAGCGCGGCCGGTGCTCCAGCTCGGCCGAGGGCCGCTGCGGGACCATGTGCTCGGGCGCCGGGATGTCCACCCAGCGGGCCGCGTACCGGGAGAACAGCGGACCCGCGATGACGACGGTCGGGATGGCGACGAGCACGCCGAGCGCGAGGGTGAGGCCCAGGTTGGCGTCGAGCGCGTCGATGGCCACCAGCGGGCCGGGGTGCGGAGGGATCAGCCCGTGCATCACGGACAGTCCGGCCAGGGCGGGGATGCCGATCCGCATGAGCGAGTAGTTGCCCCGCTTGGCGACCAGCAGGACCACTGGGATCAGCAGCACGATGCCGACCTCGAAGAAGAGCGGGAGCCCGATCACCGAGGCGATCACCACCATCGCCCAGGGCATGGCCCGGCCCTTGGCGCGCGCCAGGATGGTGTCCACGATCTCGTCCGCGCCGCCCGAGTCGGCGAGGAGCTTCCCGAGGATGGCGCCGAGCGCGATGAGGACGCCGACACCCGCGACGGTGGAGCCGAGTCCGGCGGTGAAGCTGGAGACGGTCTTGGCCAGCGGGGCGCCGGCGAACACCCCGAGGGCGAGCGAGCCGAGCGTCAGCGCCAGGAAGGCGTGCAGCTTGAGGCGGGTGATGAGCAGGACGATGACGGCGATGCCCGCGAGGACGGCTATCCCCAGCTGGATGTTGCCGGCCGAGGTGATCGGCTCGGCGGCGGCCGCTGCCAGAGTCTCGACGCTGAGACTGGTCACGGTGACGGTTCCTTCGTTCGTTCTCGTTCAGGGGCAGGGGCAGGGTGGTATGTGGCGGCGCGGGGCCGGGCAGCACGGGGCCGGGCCGGGCGGTGACGCGACCGGCCGGTGACGCGGCCGACCGGTTACGCGGCCTGCGCCGGGAGGGTGCGCAGGGCCGCCAGTGCCCGGGCGGTGATCTCCTCCGGGGTACCGGACACGTCGACGCGTACGCCGCGTTCGTCCCGCTGGAGCGGCTCCAGAGTGGCGAACTGCGAGTCCAGCAGCGTGGTGGGCATGAAGTGTCCCTTGCGCGCGGCCATGCGCTCCTCGATCAGCGGACGGTCGCCGGTGAGGTGGACGAAGACGGTGTCCGGCGCGACGGCCCGGAGCCGGTCGCGGTAGGACCGCTTGAGGGAGGAGGCCGAGACGACCCCGCCGCCGACACGGGCCCGGTTGCGCATCCACTCGCCGATCGCGTCCAGCCAGGGCCGGCGGTCGGCGTCGTCCAGGGGGGTGCCGGCCGACATCTTGGCGACGTTGGCCGCCGGGTGGAAGGCGTCGCCCTCCGCGTAGGGGAGGGCGAGCGCTTCGGCGAGCAGTCGGCCCACGGTCGTCTTTCCCGTCCCGGCCACGCCCATCACCACAATGACGCGCGTCATTGCGCACCTCTTTTTCGTCGTGCTCGTCCTCGTTGACATCGGCCCGGAGGACCTGGGCACCACTGAAACCTATTACGTAGTACTTATTCAAGGGTTCGTCGGTAAAACATCACATCTTTTGGCGGTTCGGCGGTGACCGTACGCTTGCGCCATGACCACTGAAGGGCCGGGCGGACCGGGCGGACCGGACGGGCCGGGCGGCCAAGGGCTCCACTCCCGCGTACTGGACACCATCGGCCTGGCGATCACGGCCGGGGACCATCCACCGGGCAGCGTGCTGCGCACGGACGAGATCGCGGAGCGCTTCGGCGCCTCCCGGACCGTGGTCCGCGAGGTGGTCCGCGTGCTGGAATCGATGCAACTGGTCGAATCCCGCCGCCGGGTCGGCGTCACCGTCCGCCCCACCGAGGAGTGGAACGTCTACGACCCGCGCGTCATCCGCTGGCGCCTGGCCGGCGCTGACCGACCCCGGCAGCTGCGCTCCCTCACCGTGCTGCGCTCGGCCGTCGAACCGGTCGCGGCCGGACTCGCGGCGGTCCGGGCCACCCCGGAGCAGTGCGCCGAGCTCACCGAGGCGGCGCTGGGCATGGTCCGCACCTCACGCGGCCACCAGCTCGAGGGCTACCTCCACCACGACATCGCCTTCCACCGGATCGTCCTCAACGCCTCCGGCAACGAGATGTTCGCGCGCCTCGGTGACGTCGTCGCCGAGGTCCTGACCGGGCGCACCCAGCACGCGGTGATGTTCCACGACCCCGACCCGGCGGCCGTCACCCTGCACGTACGGGTGGCCGAGGCCGTACGGGAGGGCGACGCGGCCGCCGCGGAGGCACTGACGCGGCAGATCGCGGTGGGCGCGCTGGAGGAACTCGACGTACTGGCGCCCTAGCCTGTCGGGCCGCTGGAAGCCTTCACCGGGGGACGCGCGGCGGCGCGGTCCGTGCCCAGGCCGGCGAGCAGACGCAGTCCGTCCTCGGCGGGGGTGCCGGGGGCCGCGGAGAGGACCAGCAGTTCCATGCCCGACTCGCCGGGCAGTGCGAAGTTCTCCTGGTGCAGCTCCAGCAGGCCGACCAGCGGGTGGCTGAACGCCTTGCGGCCGTGGGTGCGGGCGCGCACGTCCGCGCGGGCCCACAGGCGGCGGAACCGCTCGCTGCCCATGGCCAGTTCACCGATGAGCGAGGCCAGTCCGGGGTCGTCCGGGTACTGGCCCGCGGCCAGCCGGAGGTGGCCGACCACGTCGAGGGTGCACTGGTCCCAGTCCGCGTACAGGCCGCGCTCGGCCTCCTCCAGGAACAGGTGCCGGGCCGTGTTCAGGCCCGGCATCGGCCGGCCGAAGAGGAGCCCGGCGAGGCGGTTCCCGGCCAGCACGTCCAGGCGGTGGTCCATGATCAGTGCGGGTGCGCCGGAGACCAGGTCGAGGACGCGCAGCACTTCCGGGCGGATCCGCCCGGACGGCGCCTTCGCGCGGCGGCGGCGCTGCCGCGCGAGCCGGTACAGGTGCTCGCGCTCGGTCTCGTCGAGGCCGAGGACACGGGCGAGCGCGTCGAGCACCTGCTCGGAGGGCTGGGTCGCACGGCCCTGCTCCAGGCGCACGTAGTAGTCGACGCTCACCCCGGACAGGTGCGCGACCTCCTCGCGGCGCAGGCCTTCGACCCGTCTGCGGCTGTCGGTGGGTATGCCGACGGCCGCCGGGTCGACCCGTGCGCGCCGGGTCCGCAGGAAGCCCGCAAGATCGTCCATGGGCCCAGTATGGCCGCGGCGGCCCCCGTGGTGGAGCCAGCGAGGGTGGCCCTGCCGGTACCAGGAAGGCCGGTCCGACGGAAGCGGCGCCCCTGAACACGGGGCGTCGCGGCGGCCAGGATCGGGGCATCCGATCCCGAGGAGTTCCCGTGAAGACGCTGATCGTCCACGCCCACCCCGACCCGCGGTCGCTCAACGGCTCGCTGAAGGACCTGGCGGTGTCCACGCTGGAGGCCGCCGGGCACGAGGTCCGGGTGAGCGACCTGTACGCCATGAACTGGAAGGCGGCCGTGGACGCCGGGGACTACGGCCCCCACGCGTCGAGCCCGCTGAAGGTCGCCCTGGACTCGGGCCGGGCCTTCGAGGCCGGGGAGCTCACGGCGGACGTGCTCGCCGAGCAGGAGAAGCTGCTGTGGGCCGACACGGTCATCTTCCAGTTCCCGCTGTGGTGGTACTCGATGCCCGCGATCCTCAAGGGCTGGGTGGACCGGGTGTTCACCTACCGCTTCGCGTACGGAGTAGGCGAGCACAGCGCCACCAATTACGGGGAACGCTTCGGCGAAGGCACCCTCGCCGGCCGCCGGGCCCTGCTGTCCGTGACCGTCGGCGGCCCCGAATCGCACTACGCCGCCCGCGGGATCAACGGCCCCATCGACGACCTGCTGTTCCCGATCCACCACGGGATCCTCTACTACCCCGGCATCGAGCCGCTGCCGCCGTTCGTGCGGTACGGCAGCGACCGGATGGGCGACGCGGACTACGCCGACGTCGCCAAGGCGTGGGTGGAACGCCTGCTCACCCTGGAGTCGACCGAACCCATCGCCTTCCGGCGGCAGAACTTCGGGGACTACGAGATCCCCTCGCTGCACCTGAAGGAGGGCCTGGAGCGGGCGGGGCGGACGGGATTCGGCCTCCACGTGCGGTGACCGCTGGCCGCGGGGTGGACTGGTCGGGCTGACCTTGCTGGTCGGGCTGACTGGGTTGGTCGTGCCGACCGGGCGGGTTGGGCTGGCCGGGCCGACCCGACTGGCGGTGCCGGCCGTGCGGACCGGGCGGGTGGGGCTGGCCGGGACCACTCGACGGGCGGTGCCGGCCGTGCCGACCGGGCTCGTTGGGTTGCTGTGCCGGCTGTGCCGGCTGTGCCGGCCGGAGTGGCTGGCCGACTGGACTTGTCGAGCTGACCGGGCTTGTTGGGCTGCCGTACTGGCGGTGCTGGCAGCGCTGGTCGTGCCGACGTTGCTGGTCGCGCCGACCTTGCGGGCCGGACTGGCTGTGCTGGCCGGACTGGCCGGACTGGCCGGACTCGCCGGGCTGGCTGTGCTGGCCGGCTTGGTCGAGCTGACCGGGCTTGGTGGGCTCCCGTGTGGACCTGGCTGGTTGGGCTGGCGTGCTGGTCGGGCTCTCCGTGCCACCCGCACGGCCGTGTTGGTTAGTCGGACCGGTCGTGCCGGTCGGCGGGCCCGTCGGCCGGTGGGGCCGGCGGGCCGGTGGGCGGGTCGGCGGCTGGGCGCTGTGCCAGTGGGGCAGTAGGCCTGTGAGCCGGTGGGCCAGTCGGCCGGTGAGCAGACAGGCCGAGGGCCGGTGGGGCAGTAGGCCGGTGGGCCACTCGGCCTGTGAGTGGACAGGCCAGTGGGCTCGGTGGGTCGGTGGGCGGCTGGGACCAGTCGGTCGGTGGGGCAGTCGGCCGGTGAGCCGGGGAGCCGGGGAGCCGGTGAGTCAGCGGGCTCGGTGGGGCGGTGGAGCCAGTGGGGCGGTGTACCGGTGGGCCGTTGGGCTCGGTGGGGCCAGTGGGCTCGGTGGGTCGGCGGGGCGGTGGTCCGGGGTGCAGTGGGGACGGCGGAGGGCGGTGGGAGCGCGGGTCGGTGGGTCATGTGCGGTGGTTGGGCCGGTGGGGTCGGTGTGTTGCTTCGGGCGGGTGACGGGGGCCGGTGGGCCGGAGGGGCGGGGCGGGTGGTGCGGGTGCCCCCGCCGTCCGGCGTACCGGTACCGCGTGTCGTTGGACCAACTCGTTGACGCTGCCGCGGCATGAGCGTTTTTGATCTTCGTCGGACCGCCTTCCGGGAGATGCTCCCCCTCGCTTCGGCCGGAGCAGACGACCATTTCCGTGCGGCGAAGGGGTACTCGCATGTCTTCCACAGCAAGAACCGGACGAAGGGCCCGGCTGGCCGGCGGCCTCGTACTGCCCGTGGCCGTCGCGCTCGGCGGATTCACGGTCCCGGCGGCAGCCTCCGAGGGTGGGCCGGTGACCTCCGGCGGCGGTGCGGTGTCGGCCGTCGAGGCCGGCGCGCCGGCCTCGGACGGTGGCACGGCTCCGCACTCAGGACGGGGCGCGGTGTCGGAAGCGGGGAGCGGCGCGGCGCCGGAGTCCGTGCAGGGCACGCCACACGCGTCCGGGCTGGGCGCGGAGCCGACGGCGGAGCTGGGTACGGCTACGGCGTCCGGGCAGGGCGTGGAGGCCGAGTCGGGCAGGGGCGCGGCGCCGGAAGCCGGGACGGGCACGGTGACCAAGGCGGGGCGGGACGCGGAGCCGATGCCGGAGAAGGGCACGGCTCCGCACTCCGGGCGGGGCACGGCGCCGGAAGTGGGGAGCGGTAAGGCGTCGGGGTCCGTGGAGGGCAGGGCGCACGCGGCCGGGCGGGGCGTGGAGCCGACGGCGGAGAAGGGCACGGTTCCGTACTCCGGGCGGGACACTGCGCCGGAAGCGGGGAGCGGTAAGGCGCTGGAGTCCGTGCAGGGCAGGGCGCACGCGGCCGGGCGGGGCGTGGAGCCGACGGCGGAGAAGGGCACGGTTCCGCGCTCCGGGCGGGGCACGGCGCCGGAAGTGGGGAGCGGTAAGGCGCTGGAGTCCGTGCAGGGCAGGGCGCACGCGGTCGGGCGGGGCGTGGAGTCGGTGGCGGAGGGTGTGGGGAACGGGCGGGGGCGAGGTGGCGTGCCCGGGGGCGGCCCAGGGGGCGTGCCGGTGGCTGAGAGGGGGGTGACGGGTGCTTCCGTGGAGGGGGCGCCCGGGCTCGGGGGGCGGGCTGCTCGAGGCGTGGGGGTGGCCGGTGGTGGTGGGTTCGGGGCTCGGGAGCGGTCCGCTCCGGACGCGGAGCACCCGGTGCACGCTGACCCGGGGGCGGGGGTGCCGCGTGCTGCGGGGCGGGCGGCGGAGGGGGTTCCCGTCGGGCCCGACGGGAACTGCGGGCTGCAGCGTGCCGAGGCGGTTCCCGAGGGCGGGCACCCCTGCCCCGCGCCGGCCGGGGCCCAGGGGCCGCGGGGGCCGAAGGGGGCCAAGGGGGAGAAGGGCGGCGCCGGGCCCAAGGGGGACGCGGGTCCGCCGGGTCCCCGGGGCGAGCCCGGCGGGAAGGGCAGCACCGGCGCCAAGGGCGATGCCGGGCCGCCGGGACTCCAGGGGGAGCCGGGGAGCGCCGGGCCCAAGGGCGATGCGGGGCCGCCCGGGCCCAAGGGCGATGCCGGGCCGCCCGGGGCCAAGGGCGAGCAGGGCGAGAAGGGGGTCGCCGGGCCGAAGGGGGACCGCGGGGCGGTCGGGCGCAAGGGCGACCCGGGGCCCAAGGGGGACGTCGGACGGACCGGAGACGCCGGGGCGGCCGGGCCGCAGGGGCAGCAGGGGCCCGCGGGCCCGGCCGGTCCGGCGGGCACGCAGGGGCTGCCGGGGCTCCCCGGAACCGCCGGGCCGCAGGGGTTCGGGGGACCGTCCGGGCGGGAGGGGGCTCCGGGACCCACCGGCGCCACCGGACCGGTCGGGCCGCTGGGCCCGGTGGGACCGCAGGGGGTGCCCGGCCCGATGGGCCCCTGCTCCTCGGTGGACAACCAGATGCCCAACAACTCCGAGGAATTCGCGCTCGTCCTCAAGGACGGCAAGACCTACCTCGGCCGCCGCACCCGCGACATGGCGGGCCAGTGGGGCGACTTCGCCTGGACCGACCTCACCGTGGCACCGGTCACCGGCTACCCCGCCGGCGTCTGCACGGTCGCCCTGGCCATCCACGGCAACGACGTGAAGATCAAGGCAGTCACCAAGACGGGCATGCTCTACCACACCCACTGCGTCAGCAACGGGCGCTCCGTCATCTGCGACGCACCCTGGGCGCCCGTGCATCCGCAGCCCGGAACCGTGCCGCCCCCGCCGCCGGCGGCCTGACCCGGGGGACCCCGTCCGTTCCCGACCGCGCCCCGGCGCCCGCCCCGTACGCCACACTGGGCGGGTGCTGGGACATGGCGATGGGTACGAGGCCGCGGAGTCCGCCTCCTTCGTGGGGCGGACCGGTGAACTGGCCGCGCTCGAACGGGCTTTGCGTAAGGATCGGCTGATCACCCTGACCGGGCCGGGAGGCGTCGGCAAGACCCGCCTGGCCCGCCGCGCGGCCGGCCGGGCGGGTCCGGCGCCGGCCGGCACCTTCCCCGACGGGGTGCACTGGGCCGATCTCTCCCCGCTGCCCGACGAGCGGCTGCTCGTGGCCACCGTGGCCGACGCTCTCGACCTCGCGGACCACACCGCCCGTACCCCGGCCGCAGCGGTGTGCCAGTGGATCGGCGCGCGCTGGCTGCTCCTCGTACTGGACTGCTGCGAGCACCTGGTGACCGCCGTACGGGACCTCGTACGGGAACTGCTCGACGCGGCCCCGCACCTGGTCCTGCTGCTCACCAGCCGGCAGCCGCTCGGGCTTCCGGACGAACGCGTCCTGGACGTTGGCCCGTTGCCGCACGCCGTCGACCCGTCCGGCCCCGAGGAGGCCCTCGCCCTGTTCACCCGGCGGGCCGCCGCTGCCGCGCCGGGGCAGGCCCCGCCCTGGACCGAGGCGCGGCTCGCGGCCGCCCGGTCCGTGTGCGCCCGCCTCGAAGGGATCCCCCTCGCGCTCGAACTGGCCGCCGCTCAGCTGACCGACCACACCGTCGAGGAGCTGGCCGCGCGGCTCGCCCGCAGGATCGGCCCGCTGTCCGCACCGGCCCCCGTCCAGCCGTCCCGCCACGGCGCGCTGCGCACCGCCATCGGCTGGAGCCACGAGTGGTGCGCACCGCGCGAACGGCTGTTGTGGCTCAGGCTGTCCGTGTTCGGGGGCGCCTTCGACCTGGCGGCCGCGCGCGCCGTCTGCTCCGCCGCCCCGCTCGCCGGGGCGGACGTCCCCGCGCTGCTCGACGCGCTGGTCGCCAAGTCCGTCGTACGCCGGGGCGCGGACGGCTCGTACCGGATGCTGGACACGATCCGGGAGTACGGGGCCATGTGGCGCGACGAGGCCGGGGAGCGCGAGGCACTGCGGGAGGCGCACGCCGCGTACGTCACCGAGCTCGTGTACGCCGCCGAGCGGGAATGGCTCGGTCCCACCCAGCGGACCGGGTACCGGCGCGTGGAGGCGGTGCACGGAGACCTGTGCGCGGCCCTCGACCACTACCTGGCCACCGCCCCGGAGCGGGCACTGGACCTGGCCTCCAGGGCCGGCTTCTACTGGGCCTGCTGCGGCCATCTGCACGCCGCGCGCGCCTACTTGGAGCGGGCGCTGGCCGCCGCGCGGCCCGAGGGAGTGGACCCGCGGGTCCGGGTGCGCGCCCTGTGGGCCCTCGGAGTGACCCTGCTGCTCCAGGGCGAGCAGCAGGAGGCCCACCGGATCGCCGTCGGCTGCGAGGCCCTGGCCGCGGCGATCGACGGGGACAGCGGCCCGGCGCTGGACGCCGCGTACCTGTTGGGCCTGAGCCACCTGCTGGCCGGCCGGCCGCTGGCCGCGCGGATCGTCTCCGACAACGCCCTGGAGGCCTTTCCCGGAACGCCCTTCGACTCGGGACCCCGGATCCGCTGCCACCTCGTACGGGTCTTCGCGCTCACCGGCACCGGCCTGTTCACCGATGCCCGGGACGAGGCCGAACTGCTGCGAGCCGGCTGCGTCGAGCGGGGCGAACACTGGACCCGGGCCTACGCCGACTACCAACTGGCCCTGATCTGCCTCTTCGAGGGCCGCCCCGCCGAATCCGCCGTCCACGCCCGCGCGATGCTGGAGAGCAAGCGGGAACTGGGCGACAGCTTCGGCACGGCCCTGGGCCTCGACCTGCTCGCGGCGGCCCGCGCGGCGACCGGGGACGGGGCCGGCGCGGCGCGCGCGTACGGCACCGGTCAGGCCTACTGGCAGGCGGTCGGCCATCCGCAGCGCGGCACACCCGAACTGGCCTCCGTGCGAGAGGAGTTCGAGCGTACGGCGCGCGGAGCGCTCGGCGACCAGGCGTACGAGGAGGCCTTCCGCGAGGGCCTCCGCAACGGCCACGCCCTGCGCACCCGCCCCCATCCGTACGGGAGTTGAACGGCCGGAGCAAAGGCTGACCGGACCCAGGGCCGGGCAGCCTCGGGGCCGCCGGTCAGGGCCGCCCGGGCTCAGGGCCGCCGGGCTCAGGGCTGGTCGGGGAAGCCCGCGAAGTAGCCGGCCGCCATGTCCTCGTCTCCGTACCCCAGGGCGTCGGCCCGGTGGAATCGGGCCCGCGCGGCCACGGCCAGGTCCACGGACACCCCGGCCGACTCCGCGGCCTCGGCGATCAGACCGGTGTCCTTCTCGGCGCCGCGCACCGTGAAGCTCGGCGTGAAGTCGCGGTCCAGTACGGCCTTCATCTTGGCCTGGAGGTACGGGTTGTCCATCGGGCCGCCGGTCACGGCCTGCGCGAACAGGTCCGGGTCCACCCCGAGCCCCTCGGCCAGCGCCAGGGCCTCGCCGACGGCCGCCGTCACCGTGATCGCGTATCCGACGGTGGCCAGCTTCAGCCGGGTCGCCGCTCCCGGCTCGTCCCCGGCCCGCAGCACCTTGCTCCCGACGGCGGCGAACACCGGGTCCAGCCTCGGATCGGCCGGGCCGCCCACCAGGACCACCAGGGTCCCTGCCTCGGCGGGCTGGCGGGTGCCCTGCACCGGGGCGTCGACGAAGACCAGCCCGTGTGCCGCGGCGAAGACGGCCAGTTCCGCCAGGGAGGCGAGGCCGACCGTGCCCATCTGCGCCCACACCTGACCGGCGCTCAGGCCGTCCACGGCGGCGGCCATGGCCCGGCTCACGGCCGCGCCGTCGGCCAGCATGGTGATCACCACGTCCGCCCCGGCCACCGCCTCGGCCGGGCTGTCCGCGACCACCGCACCGTCCGCGGCCAGCGCCGCGGCCTTCTCCCGGGTGCGGTTCCAGACCCGGACCTCCTGCCCGGACCTCAGCAGGTTGCGGGCCATGCCCGACCCCATGATTCCGGTCCCCAGCAGCGCGACGGTGCTCATGGCGGTACTTCCCTTCCGGTGATCCCTCAGGTGTCCCCGGGGGACAGTCTCCACGGGCGCGGCGACCGATCCCGTCACCGGGGTCTCAACTCACCGCCGGGGGAGTCGCCGAGAGCACCGCTTCGAGCAGCCCGGGAAACCGGCCGGCCAGGTCTTCGCGGCGCAGCGAGACGGCCTTGTAGCGGCCGATCTTGTGCTCACGGGTGATCCCCGACTCGCGCAGGACCCGCCAGTGGTGGGTGGCGGTCGCCTTGGTGACCTCCAGGGGGAGGCTGCCGCAGGTCCGCTCGCCGGGGGAGGCGGCCAGCTCGCGCACGATGCCGAGGCGCACGGGGTTGCCGAGGGCGGCGAGGACGTCCTCGACGAGCAGCTGCTCGCGGACAGGGTGGTACGTGGACATGGGGTCGATGGTACGACGCCTTCCGTACGGAGAGTCGGGTCGGTTGCCCGATTTGCCCGGGCCTCCGTACGACTGTACGTTGATTGTCGTACAGATGGAGCGAGGCTCCCCACAGCCACTCCCGACAGCCCCGGACGAGAGGTCCTTCCCGTGAGCACCACCCCCCACCAGCCCGTCGCCATCGTCACCGCCGCGGGCTCCGGCATCGGCCGCGGCATAGCCGCCGAGCTCGCCGCGGGCGGACACCGCGTCTCGCTGTTCGACATCGACCCCGGCGTCGAGGAGCTGGCGGCGGAGCTCGGAGGGACGGCCATGATCGGCTCGCTCACCGAGCCCGCGGACCTGCGCCGGCTGGTCGACGGGACACTGGCCCGGTACGGGCGGATCGACGCGGTGGTCAACGGCGCCGGCCACGCCCGCAACGACGAACTGCTCAAGGTCACGGACCAGGACTGGCACGACGGCCTCGACATGCTGCTGCTCAGCGTGGTCCGCATGGCCCGGCTCGTCACGCCCCACATGGAGGCGGCGGGCGGCGGGGCCTTCGTCAACCTCTCCTCTTACACGGCCTTCGAGCCGATGGGTCTGATCCCCGTCAACTCCAGCCTGCGCGCCGCCCTGACCTCCTTCACGAAGCTGTACGCCGACCAGTACGCGGCGGCCGGCATCCGCATGAACAGCCTGATGCCGGGCTTCGTGGACAGCTGGCCGGAGGACCCCGCCTTCCTCGCGAAGATCCCGGCGGGGCGCTACGCCACGGTGGCCGAGGTGGGCAAGCTGGCCCGCTTCCTGGTGTCCCCGGACGCCGCGTACGTCAACGGCGAGTCCATCCGCATCGACGGCGGCGCGGCCAGGTCCCTCTGAGGGGTCCAGCCGAAGTGAGCCCCAGAGGGGATCCCAGGTCAGGGCCCGAGACCGCTCTTGACGCTTGACAACCAAGTGGTTACTTTCAGCTCGCCCACCGGTAGTCGGCCGGTCGCCGTAGGGGAAGAAGCGCCCGTGGCCGTGCCCTCCCGGACGACCGAGCTGACAGACATGGCGTTCATGCGCAATCGGGTCGATGCCGCGCTGGCCGAGTTCCTGGACCGCAAGGCCTGTGAGGCTGCGGCCGACGGGTTTCCCACTGAGATCATCAAAGTCCTGCGTGACTTCGTCTTCGCCGGCGGCAAGCGCCTGCGGCCGCTGCTCTCCCCGACCGTCCACCGCGTTCTCGCCGCCCGCCATGCCGCCCGCAGCGACGCAGCCCGGTTCGGGGTCAACACGGCCATCCTCATCGGCGACCTCGCCCTGGCCTGGTCCGATGAAATCCTGCACACCGCCGGCCTCACCTCCGCCCGGCTCGCCCATGTCCTCCCGGTGATCGACCGCATGCGCACCGAGATCACGCGCGGCCAGTACCTCGACCTGCTCGCCACCGGCCGGCCCGGCCCGGACACGGACAGAGCCCTGGACATCGCCCGCTACAAGACCGCCAAGTACACGGTCGAACGCCCCCTGCACCTCGGCGCCACCCTCGCCGATGCCGCCATCGCCAGGAACGCCTAGAACCTCACCAATGAAAGGATGTCGGTGATGAACGAAAGGGAACCCGGCGCAAGCGGGCTGCGTAACGATTATTTATCCCGGCTGGCAAAGTTACACCGCCCACAGCACCCGGCGTCGGCTGAAGTCGCCCCTGGAGAGCGCGACGAAATTATCCAATGGTGCGCGGACATGGGATTTTTCCCCCGTGACAGTGAGCGCGCACAGCTCGCCCGGCACATCGACATTCCACTCTGGACGGCACTCTGCCTCCCTGAGGTATCTCCGGCGGGGCGCGCCCTCATCAATCGCTGGTGGGCGTGGGGCATGGTATGGGAAATGCTGTTCGATTCCTATGGCGAAGACTCCTTCGACGGCTTCTTGCAGGAGACGGGAAACGCCCTGCACGCATGCCTCGCCGGCGTGACCCCAGCAGGCAACACGTCGCCTTTCATCGGCCGTCTCGACGAGATGTTCAAGGAAATCGAGCAGAAGCACGGTAAATTCTGGCGCAGCCGTCTGTCCGAGAATCTTCTCGGCTCATTTCACGGCGATCTCACGGAAAAGTTCTCCAGCCATCGGCACGCGATTCCATCGTTCGAGGTCTACTGTGCCCAGCGCGTGTACACCTACGGCCAGTGGTACGTCACGGAGATCGCCGCGATGGAAATGGGGCTCGACCCCTGTGCAAAATTTTGGCAGCATCCGATCGTGAAGAAGGCCAACGAGCTGACCATGCTCCACGGTGGACTCGTCAACGACCTCTGCTCCCTTGACCGAGACCTTTTGCTCGGGAAAACGCACAACGGTGTCCTCATCAAGCAGGAGGAGGGCCTCGGTATCCAAGACGCCGTCCTTGAGGTCATAGGACTCTGCAATCGCTCCGTGCGAACCGTCCTGGAAATGGAGTCCATGATGCTGAGCTACTCGGACTCGGTCCTGGGCGTGCAGGAAACCAAACAGGTTGCCACCCTGTTCGGCACCCTGCGCACCCTCATGCGCGGCACCATCGACTGGTACCACCAGTCTCCTCGCTACACCGCCTGGCAGCCGGGCGAGTTCTCTGACGACGCCCCCTTCCCGAGTTCCCGTTAGTGCACCGGTCCCTCAGCGTCCCCGCGTCCATGCCGCTTCGGCGGCCTCCGCGGTGGGGTGGGCGGGGAAGACCTGCTCGAGGCCGACGATGCGGAAGATGCGGCTGACGCGCTCCGGGACGGCGGCGAGGGCGATTCCGGCGTGCGCGGCGAGGGCGTGGTTGCGGGCGGCGATGATCACGGTGATGCCGCTGGAGTCGCAGAAGGTGAGAGCGCCCAGGTCCAGGACGAGCTGCTGGCCGGCGTGCAGGCCGAGACGGGCCAGGGCGGCGCTGACCTCGGGGGCGGTGTGGTGGTCGAGTTCCCCTGCGAGTGCCATGACCGCACCGGTGGTGGTCGTACGGGTGCTCACGCTCAGCTGCTGGGTCACGGGCGCTCTTCACTGGGGATCGGGGGCACGTGGAGCGCCAGGACCGCGGTGTCGTCGTCGACGCCCGTGCCGAAGGAGTCGAGCAGGCCGCTGATCGCCGTGACGGCCCGCGACGCGGTGGTGGGAGCGAGGGAGCGGGCGAAGCCGAGGAGGGCCTCGTCACCGTAACGGCCGTCGCCCGCCGTTCGGGGAACACGGGCCTCGGTGAGGCCGTCGCTGTAGAGCAGCAGGGTGTCGCCGGGGGCGAGTTGCACGCTCGTGGTGGCGATGTGGGCGTCGGGCAGGACCCCGATGAGCTGGCCGCCGGGCGTCGGCAGGTAGTCGGCGGAGCCGTCGGCGCGCATCAGCAGGGCCGGGGGATGGCCGCCGCCGGCCAGGGTGACGTGGAAGCCGCCCTGCACGGGGGCGGGGGTGAGGAGGCCGAAGATGACGGTGCAGTAGCGGGGGTCGGCGCCGTTGTACTCGTGGTTGAGCACGGTGTTCAGGTTGGCCAGGACCGCGGCCGGGTCCGGATCGTAGACGGCCGCCGCGCGCAGGGTGTAGCGGGCGAGGGAGGTGACGGCCGCAGCGGCGGCGCCCTTGCCGCACACGTCACCCAGGAACATCCCCCAGGTCCCGCCGGCCAGCGGGAACAGGTCGTAGAAGTCGCCGCCGACCTCGTCGAGGGAGGCGACGTGGTACTGCGCGGCCACCTCCAGTCCGGGTACGCCGGCCAGCACCGGGGGCAGCAGCGTCCGTTGCAGGGCGGTGTTCAGCCGCTGGAGACGCTCCCGCTCGCGCTCCGATTCCTCGCGGGCGCGCAGCAGCTCGGTCTCGTAGGCGCGGCGGTCGCGGGCGTCGAAGACGGTGGTGCGGATCAGGAGGGGCTGTCCGTCGCCGCCCGTCTTGACGGTGGAGGTCACCAGCACCGGAAGACGGGTGCCGTCGGCGGCCTTCATTTCCAGGGCGATGCCGCTGATCTCGCCCTGCATGAGCAGCAGCGGCGCGAAGTGCGTCTCGTGGTAGAGGCGCCCGCCGACCGTCAGGAGGTCCGAGAAGGTCCTGCGGCCGACGAGGTCCTCGCGCCGGTGGCCGAGCCAGTCCAGCAGGGTGGTGTTGATCTTCGCGATCCGGCCGTCGAGCAGGGTGGAGAGGTACCCGCAGGGCGCGTGCTCGTACAGGTCCTCGGCACTGTCTTCCAGCAGCGCCGAGAAGAGCGCCCGTTCGGTGGTCGGCTCCGGGTCCCTTCCCGGGGCGCCCTCGTCTTCCGCTTCCTCGTCGCTGGTCTTGGACATCACCGGGCACTCGCGGTGGACGCGGCGAATTCGGCGATCGCCGCGGCGGTCTCCTCCGGGGCGGCCAGCTGCGGGCAGTGGCCGGTCGCGTTCAGCGTCACCAGGCGGCTGCCCGGGATCTCGCCCTGGATGAACGGGCCGATCTCCGGGGGAGCGATCGCATCGCTGGAACACTGCGCGATCAGCGTCGGGACCGTCACGCAGGCGAGGTCGGCGCGGTGGTCCGACAGGAACGTCACCCGGGCGAAGGCCCGCGCGATCTCCGGATCGGTGCGGCAGAAGCTGTTGGTCAGCTCTTCCCCCAGCTCGGGACGGTCCGGATTGCCCATGATCACCGGAGCCATGGCGCCCGACCAGCCGAGATAGTTCGAGTCCAGCGATTCGAGCAGTTCGTCGATGTCCTGCGCGCTGAACCCGCCCCGGTAGCCGGTGGCCGGATCGTCGATGAAGCACGGAGAGGGGGCCAGCAGCACCAGGCCGGCGAACGCCTCGGGTTCCCGTGCCGCGGCGAGCACGCCCATCATGGCGCTCACCGAGTGCCCCACGAAGACCACGGGGCCGAGTGCCAGGTCCCGGCAGATCTCCAGCACGTCGTCGACGTAGCCGTCGAGCGTCGCGTACCGCTCACGGCTCCACGACGACAGGTCCGAGTGCCCCGAACCGACGTGGTCGAAGACGACCACGGTGGCATCGCGCTCCAGCACCGGCGCCACCAGGCGCCACATGTTCTGATCGCACCCGAACCCGTGCGCCAGCACCACCACCGGCCCACCAGTCCGCCCGGTGACCCTCACGTGGTTCCTGCTCCGCACATCCATGCGCCACATCCTCGCAGACCTCGGAAGCGGTCCCGGCCTTTGATCGATCACGAAGGAAACCGTCCCGGGCCGGGTTTTGTCGCGCTGCGGGGGAAGACGGGAGGGGGAGGGGAGTGAGAGGAGTGATGATGGCAGGCGTGGAACGGATGTCCGTCCTCAGGTGCGCGGATGCACGACGGGTCGCCCGGGAGGCTCTGGCCGGTCTCGGAGTGGGCCAGCGTGCGCTGGACGACGTGCTGACGGTGGTGGCGGAACTCGTGACCAACGCGATCAGACATGCGGGCGGCGTTACCGGTTTCCGGATCCGGCCACTGCCCGAGGCCGTGGCGATCGAGGTGTCGGACGCCTCCCCGCTCCTGCCGGGCTCGCCGGGGACGCCGGTCTCGGTGCCGGGAGGGTTCGGCTGGCTCCTGGTGACCAAGCTCGCCCACCGCACGGAGATCCGGTCCGGGCGCGAAGGGAAGACGATCACCGCCTATCTGCCGCTCACCGCCCTGGCCGGGTGACCCGGACGGCCCTGCTCCCCCCTACAGGGTGAGCGCCGCCTCGACACTGTCGGCGATGGTGAAGATCTGGTCCGCCGAGGTGAGCTCGAAGAGCCGCGCCATCTGCGGGTTCAAGGGCCCGGCCAGAACCAGAGGGCGGCCGGTGCGCCGCAGGCGGAGCATCTCGTTGAGCATGGAGGAGTCGGCGAAGGCGACCTCGCTGACGTCCAGCACGATCGTGTCCACGGGATCGGCGAGAGCGCCCGCGATGGCCTGGCGCAGCGGTTCGAGGGTGTCCTGGTCGAACTCGCCTGCGCAGGTGATCACGCGGACGCCGTCGACGTCCGGTGAGACCTTCACGTGCTGTTCCATGGGAGCCCCCTGTTGCGGCTTGCCGGGGAGGCAGCGGAATCCCCGGGACGGTCTGGCCTCGGGCGTCGCGTGCTGACGGCCCATGTGAAGGTTACGTGCACGCCGTCGGACTCAGAAGCGCGGGAACCGGCGCGTCAGACGGCTGATTCGATCGGCGCGAGCCGCGCGGTCTTCCGGCCGAGGAGGACCGGCTGCCGCCGGCCCCACCCGGCCCGCGCACCGTGCCTGCTCCGTGAAAATCCCGGACTTTACCTGCATGGAACGGTCGGCGCTGGTCACACGTATGCCAACTGGCCCGAACGCAAGAGCAGTTGGGCCGCCGGACTACGTACCGAGGAAGCGAGACGCCATGCCGCTCACATTCCGCAAGAGCTTCAGGATCCTGCCGGGTGTCCGGCTCAACATCAACCGCAAGTCCTGGTCGATCACGACCGGCGGCAAGCACGGCCCCCGCCGCACGCACAGCAGCACCGGACGCCGGACGACGTCGTGGGATCTGCCCGGCCCCTTCGGCTGGCGCAAGACGACCCGCCGCGGCTGACCGGCGGGCCGGCGGGCCAACGGGCCGACGAACCCTCGCCCGGCTCACGGAAACGATCAAGTGTTCGGCACGTTTGGAATCGTTCGCACGGCGCAGACGATTGCTGACACCAGCCTTATCCACCGAGGTAGGAGACGCATCATGGGCATTCTGGCCTGGATCCTCATAGGCTTGCTCGCGGGCATCATCGCCAAGGCACTCATGCCGGGCAGGGACCCGGGCGGCATCATCATCACCATGCTCATCGGTATCGCGGGCGGCCTGCTCGGCGGCTGGCTCGGCAAGGTCATCTTCGGCGTCGACTCCATCGACGGCTTCTTCGACCTCTCCACCTGGATCGCCGCCATCGTCGGCTCCCTCATCCTCCTGGCTGCCTACCGGCTGGTCGCCGGAAACGGGCGCCGCGCCTGACGACCGCGTCGCTCCGTACGGAAACGGCTCCCCCTCTTCGGAGGGCGGAGCCGTTCGTGCGTGGCGGAGCCGTTCGTGAGTGGCGCAGCCGTTTTTCGTTCGATCCTCCGAAGGTCGTCGATGTGCCGGATGGGAAGCCCGGGTCAGGGCAGGCGCCCTACCTCATCACCATGTGGCTCTAAATCACCATGTGGCTCGAAACGGGGCCGCGTAACACCGGAGGTATGAGTGCCCAGTACCGCTCTGTCCGTGTCGGCATGGCCCGCAGGCCTCATCACCCTGACCGGTGTCTACCAGCCGCAGGCGGACACCCGACTGCTCGCCGAGGCCCTGACCCACGAGGACCTCGGGCCGGGCAAGGAACTCCTGGAGATCGGGACGGGAACCGGCGCCCTGGCCCTGCAGGCGGCGGCCAGGGGCGCCCGGGTCACGGCGGTCGACGTGTCCTGGCCGGCCGTGGCCACGGCCCGGCTGAACGCCTTCAGGCGCCGGCTCCCCCTGCGGGTCCTGCACGGCGACTACGAGACCAGGGCGGCGGGGCGCAGGTTCGACCTGGTCGTCTCCAATCCCCCCTACGTCCCCGCCCCCGAGAGCCGGCCGCCGTCGCGCGGGTCGGCGCGGGCCTGGGACGCCGGTCGGGACGGGCGCGCGGTCATCGACCGGATCTGCGCGGACGCCCCGGCCCTGCTGCGCCCCGGAGGGATTCTGCTCATGGTCCACTCGGCGATGTGCGGTGCCGGAGAGACCCTCGACCGGCTGGCGGGGGAGGGGCTCGCCGCGGAGATCACCCTCACGGCCACCGTTCCGTGGGGACCCGTACTGCGCTCGCGGCGGTCCTGGCTGGAAGGGCAGGGCCTGGCGGCCGAGGCCGAGGAATGGGAAGAGCTGGTGGTCATCCGTGCCCAGCGTCCCTGACGACACCCCTGTCGACACCTCTGACGTCACCCCTGACGTCAACTCTGTCGACACCTCTGGCAGCCGCAAGGACCACGCCGCGGAGGTGCCCGCCCGCAGGGTCTCGGTCGAGCCCCACGGCCCGGTGCTGATCGAGGGACCGGTCGAGATCGTCCTGGACGACGGGACGGTGGCCCGGTCAGACCGCTTCATGGCCGCGGTGTGCACCTGCCGCCGCAGCCGTACGTATCCCTGGTGCGACACCAGCCACCGCCGCCGCGAACGATCCGATGCACCGACCGAAGACAGGGATGCGCGATGACCTTGACGACCCCGCCCGGCCCGAGCACCGCCACGACCCCCGCCCCCACGACCCCCGGCGGCGCGTCTCCCGGCGGCGCGCCCCTCGTCGAGGGGCGGGGCGAGCTCTCCGACGCCGTGGTCCGGGCCCTGGGGTCCGGTACCCCGCCCGTGTACACCCCGGGCGCCGTACTGAAGGCCGATCCCTGGGGCGAAGACCTCCAGCTCGCCCTGTACCTGATGTACGAACCGCACTACCGGGGCTTCGAAGGAGTGGATGACGCCCGGGAATGGGACCCGGACCTGCTGCGGCTGCGCCAAGCCCTCGAAGCCCGCTTCCTGCACGCCCTGCGCACCGAGCTCCCGAAGGCACCCAGGACCGTCGAGGACGCCTTCGCCCCGCTCCTCGTGGAACCCGTGGACCTCTCCGGCAGCCTCAGCCACCACCTCGAAACCGAGGGGGAGCTGTGGCAGCTGCGCGAGTACGCGGCCCTGCGCTCCCTCTACCACCTCAAAGAGGCCGACCCGCACGTGTGGGTGATCCCAAGGCTGACCGGCCGTGCGAAGGCCGCCATGGCGGCCATCGAGTACGACGAGTTCGGCGCCGGCCATGCCGACCGCATCCACGCGCGGCTCTTCGCGGACCTGATGACCGACCTCGGCCTCGACCCCGCCTACGGACGCTACGTGGAACAGGCGCCGGCGCCCCTGCTCGCGACGGTCAACCTGATGTCCCTCTTCGGCCTGCACCGGGCGCTGCGCGGTGCGCTCGTCGGCCACTTCGCGTGCGTGGAGATCACCTCTTCCCCCGGCTCCCGGCGCCTGGCCCGTGCCATGCGGCGCTGCGGGGCCGGTCCGGCCGCCGAGCACTTCTACGCCGAGCACGTCGAAGCCGACGCCGTCCACGAGCAGGTCGTGCGCCACGAGGTCGTCGGCGGTCTCCTCGAGGACGAACCGGCCCTGGAGGAGGACATCGCCTTCGGCTGCGCGGCGACCGTCCTCCTCGAGGACCGTCTGGAGACCCACATCCGTACGGCCTGGCAGCGCGGGCGCAGCGCCCTGCGCAGCCCCCTGCCCGAGTCTGCGCCGAGCTGCGCCGCCGGAGCGGGCGCGCCGTAGCGAGGTCGGCCCTCGGGTCCGGCCGGCTCAGGCAGGGGCGCCCGTGGTGATCTCCGCGCAGCGGGTGGTCATGGCTCCGAGCGTGCCCTCCGTACGGAGCAGCGCGCGCTGGACGCGGGCGCCGTTGCCGCGCTCCAGGAGGCGGGTGATGCCCTCCCGGACGCGTTCCTCGTCGCCGTGGTCGGCCAGGGCCTCGCGTACGTGGGCGTACAGCGCTTCGACGGCCGTGGCGGGCGATGTCTCGCGCATGGTCCGGGGGTCGACGAGCGGACCGTCCAGCCCGGAGCGGCCGGCACGCCAGGCCGCCAGCCGGAGCAGGCCCGTGTTGATCCGGGCCGGGGGCTGCCCGTCCTGCCAGGCGCGGGCGGCCGTCTCGACCAGTCCGCGCACCAGGGCGGCCAGGAGGACCGGTGTCGACGCCTCCAGGCAGACGTCCGCGACCCTGACCTCCACCGTCGGGTAGGCGGCGGACAGCCGGGCGTCGAAGTACATCATCCCCTTGTCGCGCAGCACGCCGGTGTCGAGCATGGCGCTCACCTGCTCGTGGTAGCGGTCGGCGGACCCGAAGAGGTCCGTGGGCCCGGCCGACGGCAGCCGGTTCCAGACCCGGCTGCGATAGCTGGCGTACCCGCTGTCCTCACCCTGCCAGAACGGAGAGTTCGCACTCATCGCGGTGAGTACGGGCAGCCACGGGCGGATCCGGTCCAGGACGGCGACCCCCTCCTCGTCCGACTCGACCGAGACGTGGATGTGGCAGCCGCAGGTCAGCTGCTCCTGCGCGGTCAGGCCGAACTGCTCGCCGACCCACTCGTACCGCTTGCCCGCGCTCATCGAGGGCCGGACCGGCAGCGGGGAGGTGCCGAGGGCCGCGACGAGCGCCCCCTCGGACGCGGCGTGCCGGGCGGCTTCGCCGCGCCAGCGGGTGATCTCCTTCAGGAGCTCGCCCATCTCGGTCACCGGTTTGGTGGCGAACTCCACCTGCTCTTCCTGGAGCTCCTTCTCGAAGGTGTGCCCCTGCGGTTCGTCGCCGGCGCCGTGGCCCTGCGGCTGCTGGGCCACGGACCGGTCCGCGGCCGCCAGCAGCGTCCCCGCCAGAGCCAGCGGCTCACCGCTGCCGGCGTCCACCAGCAACAGCTCTTCTTCTACGCCTACGCTCCGCATGCCGCCGCCCATCGATCCGCCGTTCACATCGCCCCGCGCCTGCCCCGCCCCGTCGCGACCATGCGGACGACGGCCGGGCGCTCGCCCGGGCCGTGCGGTCGCCGGGGTGTTCGGCCGGGGTGTTTGAGGGACGCGATCCGGGTCAGACGAGGACGGGCAAGGAGTTCCCAGCCCCCCCCAGGGAGTGATCAGCTGTGTCGAACGACGAGAAGACCCAGGCCAAGACCGAGCAGGCCAAGGGCAAGCTCAAGGAGACGGCCGGCCGGCTGGTGGGCAACGAGCGACTGACGGCCGAGGGCCGCGCCGAGCAGGCGAAGGGCGACGCCCGCCAGGCCAAGGAAAAGATCAAGGACGTCTTCAAGCACTGACCGGCACGCCCGGCGTCCACCGCCGCGGGGGGGGGGCCCCCCCGGGGGGGGGCCCCCGGGGGGGCGCCACCACACCCGGGGGGGGGCCCCCGGGACGTGCGGGGGGGGGGGGCCAGGTCAGGCGGGGGGGGGGGCGGGGCGCGCGGGCTCGGGGCCCCCCCCCCCCGCAAACCCAAAAAATACCGCCCTTCTACACCCCGCCCCCGCCCCCCCGGGCGCCCCCCGCCGGGGCCCCGCCCCCCGGGGGGGCGGGCACCGCGGCGCGTCCGAAACGAACGAGGGAGGGCTCCCGCATGACGTTGCCGGGGGAAGGCGCAAGGAAGGCCGGGGGCGGTTCCGCGCCGCTCGCGCGCGATGTGGTGCTGGCCGTGGGGCTCGTGGGGATCTCCGTCGGCGGGCTGGCCGTCTTCCTCAAGACCACCGCGGGGTCATGGGCCGTACCCGTCGCCTGCGCCGTGGTCCTCGCGGTCGGGGTGATGCTGGCCAAGTGGAGCGCGTCCCCCGGCCGCCGGCGCCCCACCGCCCCCGGGGCGCCCGTACCGCCCGCGCACTGGGATCCGTACACGGGCGGGGATGCGTACGAGCACGGGGATCCCTACGCGGGCGGCGATCCGTACGCGTACGGGGCCGCGCCCGCGCACCAGGATCCGTACGGGATCGAGATGACGGCGGTACTCGACGCCCCCGCCGCCGCAGGGGTGCCGGACGTCGATGCCGGGGCGCTGGACCACGCCGCGGTCGACGCCGACGGCTTCGAGCACGCGATAGCCGCGCTGTGCGCGCGCGACGGCTGCACGCCGGTCGAAGTGGTGGGCGGCGCAGGTGACTTGGGCGCCGACGTGATCGCCACGACCCCGGACGGGCTGCGCGTCGTCGTCCAGTGCAAGCACTACGCCGACACGAACCGCGTCGGCTCGCAGGACCTGCAGCGCTTCGGCGGCACCTGCTTCGCCGTGCACGACGCGGACGTGGCCATCCTCGTCACCACGAGCTCCTACACCGCACCGGCCCTGGAGTACGCCGCCGCGTGCGGCATCATCTGCGTCGACGGCGAGGAGCTGGCCGCCTGGACCGATTCCGCCGTGGCCCCGCCCTGGGAGCAGGACGTCCGTGAGCCCGCCGAGCAGGTGCCCACCGCCTGACCGGCCCCTCCGCGGCCGGCCGCCCCGTACGGCAGATGGCGGACGGAACTTGTGGAGCGCCCGCGCGCTCAGCAGGCTTGCCCCATGCTCTCACCCGCCCCCGGACCGGTCCGCTCCTGCGGGGAAGCGGCCCGGCGGGCCGGTTCCCGCCGGGCGCTGCTCGGCGGATGCGTCGGCAACTTCATCGAGTGGTACGAGTTCGGCGTCTACGGCTACCTCGCCACCGTCATCGCGGCGCACTTCTTCACCCCCGAGGGTGGCAGCGAGGCGGAGGGGCTCGTCAAGACGTACGCCTCCTTCGCCCTGGCGTTCTTCTTCCGGCCCGTCGGCGCGGCGGTGTTCGGGCGGCTCGGTGACAGGATCGGCCGACGGCCGACGCTCGTCCTGGTCATCTGCCTGATGACCGGCGCCACCGCGCTCATCGGCGCGCTCCCCACCTACGCGACCATCGGCGCGGCCGCGCCGTGGCTGCTGACGCTGCTGCGGATCGTGCAAGGGTTTTCGGCGGGAGGGGAGTTCGGGGGAGCGGTCTCGGTCATGACGGAGAGCGCCCCGCCCGGTCGCCGCGGGCGGTACGGGGCGTGGCAGTCCTTCACCGTCGCGCTCGGGCTGCTCGCGGGCGCCGGTACGACGGCGCTCCTGGCGACCGTACTGACCCCCTCCGCGCTGAACGCCTGGGGCTGGCGGGTGCCCTTCCTGCTGACGCTGCCGCTCGGGCTCGCCGCACTCTGGCTGCGCGTGCGCCTGGACGAGACGCCCGCCTTCGTCTCGGCCGCCTCCGCGGCGGGATCCTCCCCGGAGGGCGGACCCCCGGAGGGCGGACCTCCCCGGCGGCCGCCCGCCGGGGAGACCGTCAGGGCCGTAGCGCTGGGCGCAGGGCGGGTCATGGGCTGGTCGGCGGCCGGGTACACCTTCCTGGTGGTGCTGCCCTCCTACCTCCAGAACACCCTGAGCGCCACGTTCCAGCAGGCGCTCGTGGCGACCGTGCTGGCGAACCTGGGGTTCGCGGCGGCCATCCTGCCCGCCGGAGCGGTGAGCGACCGGCTCGGGCGGCGCACGGTGATGGTGGCCGGAGCCCTGCTGGTGGCCGTGCTCGCACTGCCGCTGCTGAACCTGGTCCAGGACCCGGGCGCGCCGGCCTACACGAAGGGGGCCGCGCTCTTCGCCGCGGGGGCCGCCGTCGGGCTGATGGCCGGACCCGGTCCTGCCATGCTGTCCGAGATGTTCCCGACCACGGTGCGCTACACGGGGCTGGGACTGGCGTACGCGCTGTCCAACGCCGTGTTCTCGGGATGCGCGGGGCTGATCATCACCAGGGCCGTCGCGTGGACCGGGGACGCCGACATCCCGGCGTACTACGCCGCGGCCGCCTGCGCGGTCAGCGTCGCCGCGCTGCTGACCCTGCGCGGCGACGACCACGAGCGGGCGCTCCGGTGAGCGGCCCGCCGGTGACCGCCCCGCCGACGGGCATGCGCGGGCCCGGCGCCCTGCGCGTGGTGGGGCTCATGTCGGGCACCTCGTACGACGCCATCGATGCGGCCGCCGCCGACCTCGGCCTGGACGGGGACACGCTGGTGCTCACTCCGCTCGGCATGATCAGTACCGCGTACGAGGACGGTCTGCGGGCGGAGCTGGCAGGAGCGCTGCCACCCGCCGCGACGGACCTGGCCACGGTGTGCAGGCTCGACACGCGCATCGGACGGGCCTTCGCCGCCGCGGCCGTCCGGGCCGACCTCGAACTGTGCGAAGGGCGGGCCGACGTGATCGCCTCGCACGGGCAGACCGTCTACCACTGGGCCGAAGCCGGCCGGGTGCACGGCACGCTCCAGATCGGGGAGCCCGCCTGGATCGCCGAAGCGACGGGCCGGCCCGTGGTCTCCGGCTTCCGCACGCGGGACGTGGCCGCCGGGGGACAGGGGGCGCCCCTGGTGAGCGTCTTCGACGTCATGTGGCTGCGCGGGCGCCCGGGCGTCCCCGTGGCGCTCAACCTGGGCGGCATCGCGAACGTGACGGTGGTCGGGGACGGGGCGGGCGGCGCACCACTGGCCTTCGACACCGGACCCGCGAACGCGCTGATCGACGCGGCGGTACGGGAGCTCGCGGGCGGGGAGCGGTCCATGGACGTGGACGGCGCGCTCGCCGCACGCGGAACCGTGCACCCGGGGCTGCTGCGGAACCTGCTGGAAGAGCCGTACTACGCCCTGCCCGCACCGAAGACGACGGGCAAGGAACTCTTCCACCTGCCCCATCTGCGCGCGGCGCTGGACACCTGCGGGCCGCTGCCCGCCGAGGACGTCGTCGCCACCCTGACCCGGCTCACGGCACGGACCGTCGCCGACGCCGTCCGGCCCTTCGGAGCGACGGAGGTGATCGCCTCGGGCGGCGGCACCCGCAATCCGGTGCTGATGCGGTGGCTGCGGGAGGAACTGGGCGGGGGCGGCGCGGGCGTACCGCTGCGGACGTCGGACGAGCTCGGACTGCCGTCCGGCACGAAGGAGGCGTACGCCTTCGCCGTCCTGGGCTGGCTCACGGCGCACGGTCTGCCCGCGACCCTGCCCTCGTGCACCGGCGCCCGGCACCCCAGCGTCCTCGGCTCGCTCACCCCCGGGGCGGCCGGCCGGACCCTGCCCGCACCGCTCACGACGGCACCCGCCCGCCTGGTCGTCCGCGCCCCGCGCACGTACTGAACGGTCGGAGCGGTCCCGGACGGTCGGAGCGGCCGACGCGGCTCAGGAGTGTGCCGCACCGCACCTCCTGCTCGCCGTTTGAGCTCCGTCGTACAGGCCAGACGGGAAGGGATCGCGCATTCGAACGTGGTGCGCATCCCGATGGAGGTTCCGAGGTGCGAAACGTGTCGCGTCTGCCCGGCCGTGCCGAGCACCACTGGCTGTGGCAGGAGGAGGCCGCCTGCCGTGAACTGGGCTCCGGCCTGTTCTTCCACCCCAGGGGCGAGCAGGGCCCGAACCGCGAACGGCGGGACGAGGCGGCGAAAGAGGTGTGCGCGCTGTGCCCGGTGCAGCGCGACTGCCTGCGACACGCACTGAAGGTCGCCGAGCCCTTCGGGATCTGGGGCGGCCTCACCGTACGCGAGAGGCGCCGGCTGCGCACCGAGGAAGCGGAGCGCCCGGTGCCTTCCACCGCATGACCTGGGCAGACCACCTCGGCGAAAGCTCCTCGGATGATCGACAGCTAAGGCCGAAATTCTCGGGTACACGCAAAATGAATCACACCGGCGGATCAACCGTTTCGTCGAATTCCCGACTGAGAACGAGGACAACATGATTTTCGTCGGACTCATCCTCCTGCTCATCGGATTCCTGACCGGAATCTCCATTCTGTGGACCATAGGCATCGTTCTGCTCGTCATAGGCGCAGTGCTCTGGATCCTCGGCTCGGTGGGCCACGCGGTCGGCGGACGACGCCACTACTGGTAACCGGTGTGCACCGGGGGCCGCCAGCCGATGCGCGGCGGCCCCCGGGCCCGTAGCCTGGCCCGATGCGCCAGCACGATCTTGTCGTCATCGGTGCGGGATCCGGCAACGCCGTCATCGACGATGCGTTCACCGGTCTCGACGTGGCGATCGTCGAGGAGAAATGGTTCGGCGGAACCTGCCTGAACGCCGGCTGCATCCCCAGCAAGATGCTCGCCCACGCGGCGCACGTGGCCCGCACCGTCGGCGAAGCCGGTACGTACGACGTGGACGCGGAGCTGCTCGGCATGCGCTGGCGGGCCATGCGGGACCGCGTGTTCGGGCGCTTGGACGCCGAGCGCGAGGAGGGCCGCCGGGGACGCCTCGAGGACGGCTCCGTCACCGTGTACGAGGGAACGGCGCGTTTCACCGGCCCCCGGGAGCTGCGGATCGAGCGCGCCGACGGCTTCGTCGACATCGGCGCCCGGCAGATCGTCATCGCCGCCGGCGGCCGCCCGCTGGTACCCCCGCCCGTACTCCGCTCCTCGCTGCCGTACGAGACCTCCGACACCGTCATGCGGGTCGAAGCCCCGCCCCGGCGCCTGGCCGTCCTCGGCGGCGGCTACGTCGCGGCCGAGCTCGCGGAGGTGTTCGCGGCGGCCGGCAGCTCCGTGGTCATCGTGGAGAAGGAGGACCGGCTCCTCGGCCCCCAGGACGAGACGGTCGCCGAACGGTTCACCGAACTGGTCCGTTCCCGCTACGACCTGCGACTCGGCCGGGAAGTGACCGCCGTGGACGGCCGCCCGGGCGCCCTGCGGCTGACCCTGGACGACGCCTCCACGGTCGAGGCGGACCTGCTGCTGGTCGCCGCGGGCCGCGTGCCCAACAGCGACCGGCTGAACCTCGACGCCGCGGGCGTCGCCACCCACGACGACGGACGCATCGTCGTCGATGCGTACCAGCGCACCACGGCGGACGGCGTCTTCGCGCTCGGTGACATCTGCACTCCCGTACCGCTCAAGCACGTGGCGAACCGGGAGGCGCAGGTCGTCGCCCACAACCTCCGCCACCCCGAGGACCTGATCGCGGCCGACCACGACCTGGTGCCCGCGGCCGTCTTCACCAGCCCCCAGATCGCCTCCATCGGCGCCACCGCGCAGGACTGCCGCGACCGGGGCCTCGATCCCCTGGTGGGCGAGGCCCGGTACGCGGATGTCGCGTACGGCTGGGCGATGGAGGACTCCACCGGATTCTGCAAGGTGCTCGCCGAACGCGGCACCGGCCGGCTGCTCGGCGCGCACCTCATGGGCCCGCAGGCCGCCACGCTCATCCAGCCCCTCGTCCTGGCGATGACCCTGGGCATCGACGCGTCCGCGCTGGCCCGATCCGCGTACTGGATCCACCCGGCGCTCACCGAGGTCGTGGAGAAGGCTCTCCTCGACCTCGACCTCGACCTCGACTGACACCCCCGCATGCCACGTCCCCCAGCCCGGACCAGGGCTGGGGGACGTGGCATGCGGGGAGGTGCGGCGCGAGGCCTGCGCCGGTACCGGGCGACTCAGGTGTCCAGGAGCCGGTTGACCAGCGAGCGGTAGGCCTGCAGGGTCTGCCGCAGATCCTCGGTGGCCACCTGCTCGCCGCGGTCCTCCCACTGCTTCCCGAGCCCGCTCCGGTGTTCGGAGAGGGTGTCGGCGAACGACTGCACCACCTCGGCCATCAGGGTGTCCGCCTCCCGGACCGCCTCCTGCGGGTCGTCCACGAACCGGCCCTGGATCTCGCCCCACCGGGCGCGGTAGCGCTCGGCTCCGGCGGTTCCCATCAGCGGTTCCTCGTCGCTCCCGACGGCGTGGACCGAATCCGCCGGATCGGTTCCCGGTACGCCCCGCGGTACGGCCTGCGGCTCGTCCCGCGGCTCGTCCCGCCGTACGGCCTGCGGCTCGTCCTGCGGCAGGGGCTGCGGGATGTCCAGCGGTATGGGTATGGCCGGCGGTTCCTCCCGCGGCCCGTCCTTCGGTGCCTCCCGCGGATCGGGCACGACGGCTTCCCGGCCGGCTCCGCGAGCCCCTTCGAAACCCTCACCGGCCGTCGGTGCGGGGCGTGCGAGATCCTCCGCGGTCAGGACGCGGTCCGGTATCCGGCCCGCGGTGTCGGCGTCGTGCTTCTCGTTCTCGTCCCGGTTCTCGTTGTTGCGGTTCTCGTTCAGGTTCTGGTTCTGCATGTCATCGGCTCCTCTGGTCGGCAAGCAGCTCTTCGAACAGGGCGCGGTAATGGACCATCGCCCCGCGCAGCTCCTCTGTCGTCGCCTGTCCCGCATCGCTGCGCATCTTCGCCGCGTGCGCCGTCCGGTACTGCTCCAGCGTGCGGCCGTGCTCCACCGAGAGATCGCGCACCTGGTCCTCGTACCGCTCGGTGGGATAGCCGCGCTCGCCCATCACCCGGGTGACCAGCTCGTCGGCCCCCTTGACCGCTTCCTCGGGCCCGTCCACGAACTGCCGCTGCACACCGGTCCACTCGTCCGCGTACTGCTGACGGCGGTCGGGGGAGAGTTCCTTGATGCCGAGGCGGCCGTGCCGCTGCTCACGGTCGCGCAGCTCCCGCTCGGCGGCCCGCTTGTCGCCCTGTTCCTCTACGGTGCGTTCGTACTCCGGTCCGAACCGTTCACGCAGGTGGCGTCGTCGGCCCAGCGCCCACACCAGTGTCGCGAGCGCGAGCATGACGACCACCGCCACGACGATGACGGCTATCAGCGCATTGGTTGACATCTTCTGCCTTCGTCCGGGGGCTCATCGTGTCTGTCGGCGCGGCTGCCCCGCCGGGTGGCGCGCAAACGAACGGGTGGTGGTCGGGGGTTCCGGGTTTCAACCGCACGCCTTCGAGCAGGCGCCCTGCGTACCCAACCCCCCGCAAAGGGGCCGAACGGAAGGAACGTGGCATGGCCGCGGACAAGCAGGAGACCCAGGACGTCGTCGCCGTGATTCTCAAGGACCACCGCACCATGGAGGACCTGCTCCGCGGCATGCGCAGCGTGGAGGCGAACCGCGCGGGCGCCCTCGCGAAGTTCTCCGCGCTCCTCGTCGCGCACGGCGAGGCCGAGGAGTCCGAGGTGTACGGCGCGCTGAAGCGGTTCAAGGACGTGGACAACGCGGAGGTCGAGCACGGGGCGAAGGAGCACGCCGAGGGCAACGAAGCGCTGCTCGCCCTGCTGGAGGTGGCCGAGGTGGGCTCCGACGCCTGGGACGCGCGTCTGGAGGACCTGGTCAAAGCGGTGACCCACCACCTCGACGAGGAGGAGCGGACCATCCTCAACGATGCCCGGGAGAACGTCCCGGACGAGAGGCGCGCCGAGCTCGGGGCGGCGTTCCTCAAGGAGCGGGAGCGGCACCTCGCCGCCGACTGCGGCAGCGTCGAGAACGTGCGCGCGGCCGTACGGGGATGACGGCCCCGACGGCAGTGGTCGCAGCGCTGCCGTCGGCACCGTCCGCCACGACCAGCGGCATCGGGCCCGCGGGGGGAGGATGAAACGGAAGGACTCATGACGACTGTCCCGCGCCGGCACCGGCGCAGAGGGGAGTGGGTGATGGGACACGCGGATCCGGCGGCGGGCGAGCCGGAAGACGAGCTGCGGCGCGTGTACGAACTGGTGTTCCCCGGTGTGACCGAGGGCGGCCCGGACGTCGTGCGGGTGACCGCCACGGACCGGTCGGGGCCGGGAGGCAACCCGGTCTACGAGGACTCCACGGGCATCATCCAGGCGGAGATCAGCGAGCTGTCGGAGGTACGCGTGCTGGCCACCGGGGCCGGTCAGGAACCGGCTGCCGGGGTCACGGCCCGGCCCGTGCCTGGGTGATCCGCCACCCGGCCGGGATTCAGGGAGCGGGGACGCGCACCGCGAACAGCACGGTGTCGTCCTCGGCCTCCCGAGGCCCGACGGCGTCCAGGAGCGAACGCAGCAGCGCGTGCAGCCGGATCCCCGGCGGGGCCGCGGCGAGCTCGCGGGCGAGCCGCTCGACGTTCTCGTCGATGTCGGTGCCCCGCTCCTCGATCAGCCCGTCGGTGTACAGCAGCAGCGTGCTGCCCGGGGGAAGCGAACGGGTTCCGCAGGTGCGGGGCCCGGGCGGCAGGGCGTGGTGCAGCAGGACGTCGTGCTCGGTGAGGCTCTCCACCGCGCCGTCCGGGGTCAGCAAGAGCGGGGCGGGATGGCCGGCGTTGCTCCACTTCAGGTGCCAGTGACCGTCCGCCACCGGGCGGACGTAGGCGTGGACGGCGGTGCCGCTGGCCGGCAGGTCCAGGCGCCGGCAGGCCCGTTCGAGGGCGCCTAGGGCCTCTTCGGGTCCCTCGCCGGGGTGGTCGTGGTCCGCCTGGCGCAGCATGCTGCGGACCTGCCCCATGAGGGCGGCGGCCCGCATGTCGTGCCCGGTGATGTCGCCGACCGTGAGGGCGAGCGCCCCTGAGGCGCCGCCGTCCGGTACGCGGGGCAAGGGGTAGGCGTCGTACCAGTCTCCGCCGACCATGTCGTCCCGTGCCGCGGGCCGGTACAAGGCGGCCAGTTCCAGACCCGGGGTGTCGGGGAGATCCGTGAGCATGGCCCGCTGGAGCTGGCTGGCCGCCGTCACGCGGTCGTCGAGGTGGAGCGCGCGTTCGACCGCCTGGGCCGTGTACCCGGCGATCGTGGTCAGCATCGCCCGTTCGTTCAAGCCGATCTCGTGTGCCGCATCCCATCCCAGGACGAGGGCGCCGAGCATGCCGTGCGTGCCGCGCAGGGGCAGGCAGGCGGCGGTGTGGAGGTTCAGCGCGTCGAACCCCGGGCCCGCCAAGGTGTCCGTCAAGGTGCCGGCGGGGGCACCGGAGTCCGCGGGCGGCCCGGGGACCACCACCATCCGGTTCTCGCGCACCGCCCGCGCGACCGGCCAGTGCGACCCGAGGGCGAACTGCTCGGGAACGCCTCCGGGGGACGCGTCACCGTCGACGGGACTCGACACGCCGTGGAACACCCCCTGCCGGACCAGCAGCAGATCGACCCGGGCGGGCTTGAGGTCCCCGCTGACCAGGTCCCCGACCCGTTGGCGCACGTCGTCCAGGCCGCGGGTGTCGGCGAGGTCCTCGGAGGCCCGTAGGAGCAGCTCCGAACGGTTGAGCAGCCCGTGCACCCGCGAGGCCTCCTCCTCGGCGGCTTCGCGGGCCTGACGCCCGATCTCGGAGCGCATCCGCATCCGGGCCTGGGCGCTGCACGCGGCGGCCAGGTCCGAGAGGTCCTGCACCTCGTCCTCGCTCCAGACCCGCAGGGCGGGGTCCATGACGGCGAGGACACCGAGGAGCTCGCCGGAACTCCCGACCAGGGGAACACCGGCGAAGGAGAAGGCCGCGGCGCCGTCACCGGCCCTCGACAGGAACAGGGGCCGCCCGTCCTGCGCTACCCGGCGGCAGCACTCCAGGACGGCCTGGTCGGGCCTGGTCTCGGCCGGCCAGCACTCGGGCACCACGCCGGCGGCCTCGCCGGCCGGCTCCAGGCGTACGAGTCCCAGCGGGACCGAGAGCACGCGGGTGGCAAGCCGGGCGAACCGATTCAACCGTCTTCCCTCCCACACGTACCCGGGGCCGGACCCGCCCGCCCCCTGACCTGCACCCCGCAGGTCAGGCCACCATCCTAGGGGGTGTCTTGTCGATCAGGCCGGGCTCGCGGGGTCTGGCACCGCGCCTCGCCGCGTTGTCGTCACTCGCCGACTTCCCCAAGCTCTCGGCTCCGCTCGAGCAGGGGAGACCCCATTCGCGTCGACTCCCTCCTCCGCCTTGCGATCCACGGCACCAGACCCCGCTCCCTGATCCGGCCTGATCGACAAGACACCCCCTAGGGCGTGTCCTCCGCCTCACGGGCCGGGTTCCACCGGAGGCGGCCGGCGCAGCAGCTCGTCGTGGAGCAGCCGGCCGAGGAGCGCGCCGCCGAACACGACCACGCCGATGCCGACGAGCCAGGTCTGGATGACGAGCACGGTCCCGAAGGGGCCGTAGGTGACGGCGCTGGACGCGATCAGCGGCGAGAAGACGAGCCGGGAGAAGACCCGCAGCCCGAGCAGCCCGAGCATGGTGGCCACCGCCCCGGGGAACAGGGCGGCCCAGGCGATCCGGCCGCCGAGCAGCAGACGCTGGGACCACCAGAAGAACAGGGTGCCGATCACCACCGTCACGAAGCCGCGGGCGGGGGACTCGCGCCACGGCGGCGCGATCGCCGAGAGGAAGAGCACCCCCACCAGCACGCCGAGCCACAGCACGTGACGCCACCGGGCCCACCAGCGGGACGGAGGCAGGTCCCAGACCCGTTCGTAGCCGCTCTGCAGCATCGTGCCGAAGGACAGCCCGAACACGGCGAGCAGCGCGAGACCGAAGGCCGTCGTGGTCCGCCAGGCCTGGCCCGGCAGGGCGAAGAGCCGCTCGATCTCGGCCCTGGCGGCCGGCGATACGCCGAGCCCGTCTCCCAGCCACTGCGCGAAACCCTGACCGCTGCGCGTGTCCGCCGCGGACACGACGATGAGCAGCGGTACCAGGGTCAGGAATCCGAGCGCCGCGAACCCGAGGGAGCGCTGCCACAGGTCGACCTCCCGGACGTGGACCCAGCGCCGTCCGGCCCGCGCCCGGCGGCCGGCCCTGCGCATCCGCGCGAGGGGCGACAACCGACGGGGCGTACCGGAGCCGGTCATCTCGTCGGCGGCGGGTGCGGTGAGCGGGCCGGGCGGGCCGGATGAGCCGGAGGTCGGGTGACGGGCATGGGCATGGCGGCTCCAGGTGCTGCTTTCACCGTAGAACCCTCCCGACCGGGAATCCACCGCCGGGACGGCGTTCACGTGCGTGTCCGGGCGATCAGGCCGGGCATACGCGGACCAGGGACGACGGCCGGGGGACGGCCGGTCCGGCCCGGACGCACACATGGAGTCGACGGTCGGGGTGGAGCCGCAGTGAAGCCGACAGGAGAGGCCGAGGGCAATCCTCGGCGCACGGGTACGAGCACGGGTACGAGCGCGATCCCAAGCACGGGCGCGGGTGCGGATGTGAGCGCGCGGGGCCCGGTCGTGGGCCAGCGGCGCCGGCTCGCCCTGGGCGGTGTCCGGGGCGCGGTCGGCAAGGGGCGTGATTTCACTCGCCGGGCCCTGCGGGACTGGGAGTGGGACGGGCGGGAGAGCGCCGAGGACGCGCTGCTCGTCGTCTCCGAGCTGGTCACCAACGCCGCCCTGCACGCGCACGGCTGCGAGGAGCTCGCCCTGACCTCCGGCGAGACCCTGCGGATCGAGGTGCTCGACGGTGTGACGGAGCAGCCGCGCCCCGGGGCGGTACCCCGACCGGGCGTCCCCGGCGGCCACGGCCTGCACCTCGTGCGGCGGCTCTCCGACCGCTGGGGCTGCTACCCCGCCGGCACGGGCAAGGTCGTCTGGGCCGAGATCGACTCCTCCCGCCTGACCGCCCGGGGAGTTCCCGGCCGGTGATCGCAGAGCTGCCGGCCGTCACAGCCATCCGTTGCGGTGGAAGGCGCGGTGGAGGATTCCCGACGCGACCGCCATGAGCGCGACGGCGAGCGGATAGCCGTAGCTCCAGCCGAGTTCCGGCATGTGCTCGAAGTTCATTCCGTACACCCCGGCGACCATGGTCGGGATGGCGAATATCGCGGCCCAGGCCGAGATGCGCCGCATGTCGTCGTTCTGCCAGGTCCCCACGCGCGCCTGTTGGGCGCCGAGAACGGAGTTCAGCAGTTCGTCGAGGGTGCGCACCTCCACGTCCGTGCGGTGCAAGTGGTCGGTGACGTCGCGGAAGTACGGTGCGGCCTTGAGCGGATGGGCCTGGTCGTCCAGACCGGTGAGCAGGCCCTGGAGCACGGGGACGAGCGGCTGGACCGCGTCGCGGAACTCGCGGACCTCACGCTTGAGCGAGTAGATGCTCCCGGTGTGGTCGATGCGGGAGGAGGAGAAGACCTGGTCCTCCAGCCGGTTCAAGGCGGTGCGCACGCCGGCGGCGGCGTCCCCGTAGCCGTCGATGGCCACGTCGAGCACGGCGTGCAGAACGGCCCAGGTACCGAAGCGGAGCATGTCCGGACCGGCGTCGAGGCGGCGCGCGGCCTCGACGCAGGGGTCGACCGATCCGTGCCGCACCGTGAGGACGAAGCGGGGGCCCACGAACAGCATCACCTCGCCGGTCTCGACCGCCCCGTCCTTCTCGACGTACCAGATGGTCTTCAGCGCGACGGCCAGGACATCGCCGAAGCGCTCGCGCTTGGGACGTTGACGGGCATGCACCGCGTCCTCGACCGCCAGCGGATGCAGGCCCAGTTCATCGGCGAGCTGGAGGACCTCGTCCTCGGACGGATCGGCCAGCCGCACCCAGCCGAACTCCCCGTCACCCAGTCCGCGCAGCCTCTTGAGGACCAGTCGGCACGCCTCGTCCTCCAGCGCGCACTCCACCGTCTCCGAACGGCCGGTCTGCTCCTCGTACACAACACATTCCATCCTCTACGGATGCTTCGCGCAGCCCTTTTCATGCACGCGGGCAGTCGACCCGCGTGCCGCCGTACGGGGCAGTCGCCTCGTAGACGTGCAGATCGGGGGTAGGGGCTACGCATGATGACCACCGAACCCCTCGCGGCCGAAGCCACCGGCTCCCTGCTCCTGATCATCGTCGGAGTCCTCGTGGCCGTCCTCCTGACCGGCGCCTTCTGGTACGGCAGCCGACGCAGCGCCCGGCGCAGGGCCCCCGCCCGCCCGGCCCAGCAGAACCCCGAGGCACGGGCTCGCCAGGACTCCTGGCAGACCCCCGACGACGACGGCCCCGGCCACACACCCCGCACCTGAACGCGCCGTACGCCGCCCCGGTCCGGAGGGCCTGCGGCCCACGACGGGGGAGCGCGGAGCGACTGAGGGCGACGGCGCGGGGTAGGCGCCGGAAGGAGACCGCACCAGCGAAGGAGGACGAGATGACAGCCCATGAGCATTCCCGGCGCCACGCTCGCACCACCCCGTCCGAAGCCGAGGGGGAGAGCGGCGACCGCGAGGCCCGCCGGCAGGCCGACGAAGCCGTCGTCCCGCGTCCCGAGGGGGGCGACGGCGAAGCGGATGCCGCCGGACACGAGTCCAAGCAGCAGAGTCCGGGCATCGGACGCGAAGAGCAGGACCGCCCGCACGACCCGAAGCCCTCGGCCGGCCGGACCCCGTGAGCCGGAACGCGAGCCAGAACCAATGAAACGGAGCGATCCCTGATGCGCACCACAGCGGCACGAGTGATGGGTGTGGCCACCCTCGGGTACGGCGTGGCGGTCGCCTGCCGGCCCAAGGTACTGGCCCGCCCCTGCGGCTTGGCGGAGCAGGGCTCCTCCGCACTGCTGATCCGCGCCCTCGGCGTCCGCGATGCCGTCGTCGGCGCGGCCATGGTCGCCGTCCCCGCAGGCGGCGCGCTGCGCACGGCCGTACTGTGCCGGGTCGCCATCGATGCGGGGGACGCGCTGCTCTTCGGCACCTTCCTGCCGCACCGGAACGAGCGCGCCAAGGCAGCCGCGGCCGCGCTGGCCTGGGCGGCCCTCTGCGGCTGGACCCTGACCCGCGGGGAAAGTCCGGGGGCGCCGCTCCTGGAGGACGCGGCCAACGTCGCCGTACGGGCCGCCCAGTCCGCCACGCGCGCCGAACTCTGACGCAGGCGAAGGAACCACCGGGGCCCGGGCCCGGTGGAGGAGCTCCGTCCGAGGAAGCGACGGCACCGGGATACCTCCACCGGGACCCCGACGGGGGATGCGGATCCGCCGGCCGTCGCACTCCCCCCCCGTCCCCGCCCGCCCCCGCCCGCCAACTGTCGGCCAGCCACCGATGAGTTCGAGCCATTGGTCCCGCGGCGCGGGCCCGGCGGGGGAGCGGCGCCCGATCAGGGGCAGGCGAGCAGCAACAGCTCCTCCATCCGAAGGAGAACGGCCATGCTGATCACTGTCAGTCGCTCCGGGGGTTTCACCGGCGCGGACACGATGCGGAAGATCGACACCTCCGTCCGGCGGGATGCTGCGGAATGGGAGGGTCTCGCGCGGCGCGCCGTGCGGCCGGTCGCGGACGGCTTCCACTACCGGATCACGATCGACGGCCGGGCGGTCGACGTCGACGAGGCGGCCCTGACCGACGACCAGCGCGATCTGATCCGCGCGGTCCTCGGCGAAGGAGCCTGACCCGCTCCAGGGGCCCGTAACCGACGTCGGTTCGCGGTTCCCCCGGTCGGTCCAGTGTGGTGGAGACGGAGCGGGGCAGACGCGCGGAGCTGTGCAGCCCATCTTGGAGGCGTATCAATGTCCTGCGTAACTGCTCTGATCGTTGTGCGCGTCGAGACGGTGACGGGTCACGTGTATTTTCTTTCCCGCTTCTCGTACGACGGCGGTGACCCGTACGTGGTGCGGGCCGAGTTCCTGGACGGCGACAAGGTCCTGGCGGGCTGGCATTTCGACCGGCAGATGCTGTCCGAGGGGCTCCACCATCCGGTGGGGGAGGGCGACGTCGCCTTCCGCCCCGCTCGGAGCTTCGGCCGCGATGAACTCCGCGTCGACCTGATCGGCCGGATCGACGACCGGCAGGACCATGCCGTCGTCTTCCTGGACGCCCCCGCGCTGAGGGGCTTCCTGGAGGAGACCTACGCCGCTGTCGCTGCCGGGGAGGAGTTCCTCGACCTCGACAAGCTCCTCGACGAGTTCCTGGCTCGCTGAACGGCCCGATCGGAGCAGGGAGATGGCGTCCGCCATCTCTTTGCTGTCCGTTACCGAGGCCCGGGGTGGCCCCGGTCGTTTTCGCTGCGGCCCCGGTTCCCGAGCGGCTCCTCGGTCGGCTCGAGGCCCAGCATCTCCAGGAGCGAGGCCAGGTCCCCGGGGCTGGTGGTACGGGACTCGATCACCTCTCTGGCGCCCTGATGCGGGTCTGTGGCGCCCGGGAGGGTGCTGGTGCTCCGGCGGCCGGCCAGGACCGAGGAGCCCCCTGCGGACCCGCCCTGCGGGTCGGGGCGCGACCGGTACCCGGAAGCAGCCGCACAGACGGCCGAGGCGCCTGCGGAGCGGCCGGTCCGTACGCGGCGTGCAACGACGTCGAGGGCCTCCGTCAGCAGACGGGGCCCGAGCGCGGCCGGCCGGAGCGGCAGGCAGGCGGTGAGACGTAGGGCGGTGGGGCGTCGATCCGTCATGAGGTGCTTCCCGTCGTCGCGTTCGGGTCCTGGCGGGTGGTGGCCGCCGGAGCTGCACGGTTGCTCCGGGTGCGACTGCCCATCTGGGTCCATTCGGCAAACCACCAGGCGCCGGCTATCACGATCCCCCACACCAGGGCGCTGAGCAGGGCCATCCGCCAGGACGCTCCTTCGCCCACACGCTCGACGACCGTCAAGGCCGCCCAGCTGATGACGAGTACGGCAATCGCACGAACACTTCGGTGCTTGAGCATGCGGCCCGCCTACCCCACTCGTGCGGGCTAAACGCCGACAAGCACATCAGGGCGGGGACGACAGCTTGTTGCTGTCGTCCCCGCCCTGATGTGGTGTGGCCAGCGGGTCACCGTGCTGCGAGAAGAGGGAAACCCCGGCCGCTCTGCACTCCCCGAGCGCGGTGCGCCAGCCGGCGGGCCGCGTGCACGCTGCGTCGCGCCAGGCAGAGCTCGCCCGCCGAGACGTGGCAGGTCGGGCAGGGCTCGGCGAAGGCACCGTGCCGGAAACGGCGGTGCGTCTCGTAGGCGGCGTCCAGCGTCGCGTCGAGCGCCGAATGCGGGAGCCCGACGGCTATGCGGGCGGCTGCGTGCACCGGCCGGCGAGGGGTGACGTCCAGGACCGGGGTGGTGCTCATGAAGGGATCTCCTCGTACAAGGGAGCGTGCGCAAGCCGTGCCCCCACCCACGGGCACGCGGGCGACCGGGTGGCACGAGCCCCTGGCGGGGCCGGGGTGCGGCTTAGGCTGCGGCGGCTACCGGGGTCGAGGCAGCCGAGAGCGCGGCGGCCGCCAGGGAGCGGGTGGGTCGGACGGCCAGCCCCTCGGCCCCCGTGTGCGCCTCCAGCACCCGGCGCGTGGCGGCGGTCGCCGCGAGGACGGCCAGCGGGGCGCCCGAGGCCCGGCACATGCGCTGGGTTCGTACGACGGTGCTCACCGCGGCGGTGCTCAGCGGGGCGTCCGAGAGCTCCAGCATGACGGGTGCCGATCGGTGGGCGGCGAGGTATCCGTCGATCGCCCAGGCGGCCGCGGCCCGGCCGGCGATGTCGAGATCGGCCCGCAGGCGGATGGTCAGCACACCGTTGTCGGTCACGTTGAAGGGCAGCACAGACACTCCTTGTCCTCACGATCACCCTCGGCTGGGCACTGTGCGGATGCCCGCGACTCGGACGGTTATGCGCGGTCTCCTCGGTCAGGACCCGCAAGCACCGAACGCGTCGTGCCGCATTCTCTTCGGCGACGCAGGCATGGGGTGCCCGGACAGGGGCAGGCGGGATTCCATGCGGAGGGCGGAGCCGTCCGCGGCAAGGCATCGGAAAGGGAGGGGTGCGGGGGCGATCCCCCTGTCGAACTCCGCTTACCGGAGGAGTTGTCTTCGCGTGTCGAGAGCGCTCCCGAGTCCCACCGGGACAAGCACCTGGGGGACGCGGACTGCCACGAGGTGCTGGGCACCTACGACGGGTATGGCGGCTGCCCCGCCTGACTCCCCGTGAGGGGCCCGAACTCCCGGAGTTCGGGCCCCTCACCCGTCTCCCCGAGGAGGGCCGATGGCCGACTGCCGGAGCGTCCCACCCGTGCGCGCGGAGACCGTGAACAGCGTCAAGGCCGATGTGGCCGAGATCAAGGAGAGGGTCCACCGATGACGAACCAGCCCCACAACAGTGAGTTCACCCCCTCGAAGGAGGGACTCGGCGACCGGATCGAGCACACCCGCGACGAGCTCGGCCGGTCCGTCGAAGCCCTCGCGGCCAAGGCCGATGCGCAGGCCCAGGCCGCCAAGGAGAAGGCCGCCGACGCCAAGGACCAGGCCATGGACGCGGCGGCCGACGCCAAGGACCAGGCCCGGGACCTGCAGGCACGAGCCGTGCAGAAGGCGTCCGCGGTGACGGAGCAGGCCGCGGATGTCGTGCAGGACAAGACCCCGGACCCGGTCCTCGACGGGGCGGAACGGGTGGCCACCAGGGCGTGGGCCAACCGCGCTCCGCTGATCGGCATCGGCGCCGCCCTGCTCGTGGTCCTGTTGGTGCGTCGTGGCCGGGGGCGCAAGTGAAGGTGTCCAAGGTCGCGTACAAGCCGGTCGGAATGGCACTGGGAGCGGCGAGCGGCATGCTGGCCGGGATGGCGTTCAAGCAGGCCTGGAAGGCGATCGAAGGGGAGGGCGACGCCCCGAACGCCACGGATGAGGACCGCTCCTGGAAGGAGATCCTCATAGCGGCCGCTCTCCAGGGCGCGATCTTCGCCGTCGTCAAGGCCGCCGTCGACCGGTCCGGGGCCCTCGCGACCCGGCGGGTCACGGGCACCTGGCCCGGGTAGACCGGCCGGGTGACGGTGCCGCGCTCATCGGAGAACACGACATGAGAGGAAGGCTTCCGAATGGACCTGGCCGTGCTGTGGTTCCCCAGCGGACCTACTGGAATCATCCTGCTGATCGGTGCTCTTGTGGCGCTCTGGGTAGGAATCTACCTGGGGAGGAGACAAAGTTAGCCCGGGGCGCTTTGCCGAAGACCCCGGGCTCCGGCGCGGAGCAGTCCGCCGCCGCCCCACTTGCCACCCGCGACGGGAGCCCTCATGAGCACGGCCAAGGACTTGTGCATCATCACCATGGACGAAGGGCCGGAGGCCGGTGTCGGGCAGGGCGACTTGTCGCTCGTGCTCGCGGGCGCCGAACTGATCGATCTCCTCGCCGTGCAGGCCGTTTCTCTGGACGGCCACTCCATCGTGCCCGGCGGCCCGTACGAGCCGCATGACGAGCTCGTGGCGGAGGCCTTGTCGGAGCTCATCCGGCAGCTGCCCTACGAAAGCGTCGAAGGCTGGCTGTGGCGCCGCGGCCGGGACCTTTCCGCGACCTACCACGCATCCCTCGAAGCCGCCGGCCAGCTCACGCGGGGACGGCGCGCCCTGCTGCCCTTCGGAAACGATCACCTGGAAGTGGCCGAGACACCCGTCCGGCGCCGGGCCCGGAGCCGGTGGGAGGCGGGCGAGCCCACGCTCCTCGCCCTCGCCGCGGCCGCCGGTGTCGTGGCCACCCGCGACGAGGAGGCAGGCGGGCACCGGAACGCAGCGGTCGTCGAGGACGAAGCGGTGGCCACGGTGCTGGCGAGCGTCGACGACGCGCTGACGGAGCTGGAAGCCGTGAGGCAGCGGCGCTCCATCGAGAACGCGGCCTTCGCCAACGTCTGGCGCGCCCCGTAGACCCCGGCCCGGCGGCATTCGGGAACGTACCGGATGCCGCCGGCCCGCGGCGGGACGCCCGCACGGCGACGCCGTGGCGCTACCGGGCGAGGAGGGCGCTCACCGTCTTGCCGCCCGTCGGCCGCGGGGTGATGCTCGTGGCCCTGGCCAGGTGGTTGACCATGGGCCAGCCGAATCCTCCGGCACCGCCGATCAGGTCGGGGGCGCGCATCTGCGGAGGCCGCGGACTGTCGTCGTGCACGGCGACCTCGACCCCGTCCGGATGCTCGGTGAGGTCCAGGACGCAGATGCCGGCACCGTGGCGCAGGGCGTTGGTGACGAGCTCGGAAACGACCAGGACCACGGCGTCGGCGGCTTCGGCCGCGACCACCGGCAGGAGGTCGTGGAGGAAGTGGCGGGTGTTCTCGCGTGCGCCGGCGACGGATGCCGTGGCGCGGGCGGGTGCGAGGGCGATGCTCATCGTGTTCATCACGTCTCCTTCGGCGCTGGTTGTCGCTGCCCGGTCCTGCTGGTGCTCCATGGGTCCTTCGGACTGCCCGGACCGAGCCGGCGAGGGCACCCGTCGGATGCGGGCTGCCCCGGGGAGCTCCTACTGATGGGGTACGTGGTTCAGCCGCCGGGTGTGCCTGCGGGTGCGCCCGTGGGGCGCGGGGGACCGGCGCCGCCGGCCGGGGAAGGGATTGCGTCGTGCGGGGACGCTGGGCGCCAGACCGAGGAGCGCAATGACCGCGAGGGCCGCGGCGATGATGAGGACGATGCTGAGGGTCATGTTTCTGCCTCCCGTCGGGTTCTGATTGCTTGTAATTACTTGGTGTTACCGAATTACGCGCGACTAAACACGGTGGGTGACGTTTGTGTGGCAGTGGCTGGGCATACGCCGTGAGGCAGCGCCTGCGAGCGGGCGGGCCGACCCTACGGGCGGGCGGACCCTACGCGTACGCGGGCGGAGCCGGGCCGGTTATCGGCTGGTGGGCCTGCCGGACTTGAGCCGGGAGGCTTCGATCTCGGCCCAGACGGCCTTGCCGTGGGGGTGGGTGTGGGTGCCCCAGCGGTCGGAGAGGCGTTCCACGATGTGCAGTCCGTGGCCGCCCGGGGTGCCGTGGCGTGGGGCGGGGTGGAGGAGGGGGAGGTCCGTCGTGCCGTCGTAGACCTCGATGCGCAGGGTTTCCCCGGAGGTGAGGACGAGCTCGTGACAACCGCCCGCGTGCAGGGAGGCGTTGGTCAGCAGCTCGGACACGAGGAGCAGGGCGTCCTCGGAGGTCTCGGTGCCGTCCCAGCCCCAGTCCCGCAGGGCCTCGCGCGTGAAATCGCGGCTCTTGGCCACGGCGCCGCGAACGCCCGTCAGGGCGAGCCTGCGGCGCTGTCCTCCGGTGGGAAGGCCCGCGTTCAACGGATCACCCGTTTCAGGTCCGATGGTCTCCACCGAGGTCTTTCACCCCCACGTTGGCACTGCTCCGTGCTCTCTGTGCTCTCTGTGCTCCCTGGCCTCGCACCGTGACAGTGTAGGCGACCGGTCTTCTCACGGCGTCGCCATGTGCAGCCGCAGGACCAGTCCCGTGTCCGTGGCGCGGACCTCGACGAGATCGCAGAGCTGGTGGATCATCCACAGGCCGCGGCCCCCGTGCGCCGAGGCGAGGGACGGCCGGCGGCGCCCCGCGAGGGGGTCGGTCAGGCGGCCGCCGTCGCGGATCTCGGCGACGACTCCCGCCCGGGCGCCGCCGGTTGTCCACAGCCGCAGGGTGCCCTTCCCGCCTCCGTGGGAGAGGGAGTTGGCCGCCGCTTCGCTGACGGCCAGGACGAGATCGCCGCGGCAGGCCGGGGACAGGGCGGTCCCGCGGGCCCAGGCGTCGGCGTACTCGCGCACCTCGGCCAGATCTCCGTGGGAGTAGGGCAGACGGGGTATGTCGCCCGTGGGTTCGGCCAGCGGGAGGTCGCATTCCGCGGACACGCGGGGCGCGTCGGCGTGGTCCGGGCTCGGCAGGGGCCGGCCGTCCTCGATGAGGGTGGGGTGGGTGCGCCGCGCGTCGGCCAGTACGCCGGGCGCGAGCCCCCGTGCGTCGTAGGGGCACAGGACCGTGGCGGGCCGGCCGGTGAAGGCCGTGTTGATGAGGGCCTCGTGCCGGGTGGCCTCCAGGACCTCGGCGGGGGAGCGGCCGGGCCAGATGGGTTCTCCGACGATCCGGGCCGCCCGGCCCGGATCCATGTCGGCGAAGTCCTGCAGGGCGGCCAGGATGCGGCCGGGGTTGCGGCCCAGTTCGGTCATGTCCGTCCAGGTCACCCCGGCCGCACTCGCGCCGAGGCCCTCGCGCAGGGCGTCCAGGTGCGGGCCCGGCACGGCGACGAGCACCGGCTCACCGGCGGACAGGGATGCGCGCACGAAGGCGCCCACCCCGGCCACGTACTCCGGGAGGTCCCGGTAGAAGAGGGCGGGGTGGTCGAAGGCCTCGTGAGCGTCGGATGCGGGAAGGGGGTTCATGCCGCGTCCCTCAGCCCGGTCGCGGGGCCCGGTGCGGCGCCCGGGGCACGGAGGGAATCCAGGGCGCAGCCGCCGCTCGGCAGCGCTGCGGGCAGGCCCCGCAGCGGCCGGGCGGACAGCGGCGTCATGGAAGCCGATCGTGCCGCGGGCGTCGCCGGATCCATTCCCTACTCCGCGAGCATGCCGGTGCGCAGCCGGGACAGCGTGCGGGAGAGGATGCGGGACACCTGCATCTGCGAGATGCCCAGCTCCGCGCCGATCTCGGCCTGGGTCTGCTCCTGGCCGAAGCGCATCTGCAGGATGAGCCGGTCGCGCTCGTCCAGCTGCTCCAGCAGGGGTGCGAGCGTGTGGAACTCCTCGAAGAGCTCCATGCCGGGGTCGACGGCTCCGTGCCGCTCCGCCGCCGGGCGGGCGCCGCGGCCCGCGGAGGAGGTCTCGTCGCTGTCGGCGGTGGCGTCGAGCGAGCTGCTCGTGTAGCCGTTCGCGGCGATCAGCCCGTCGATGATCTCGTCCTCGGACAGCTTCAGGTGCTGGGCGAGTTCCTTGACGGTCGGCGCCCTGCCCAGGTCGTCGCTCAGGGACTCCTGTGCCTTGGCGAGCTCCGTACGCAGCTCCTGCAGCCGGCGCGGGACGTGCACGGCCCAGGTGGTGTCGCGGAAGTACCGCTTGATCTCACCGATGATGTAGGGAAGCGCGAGCGTGGAGAACTCGACCTCCCGTTCGAGGTCGTAGCGGTCGATGGCCTTGATCAGGCCGATCGTCCCCACCTGGATGATGTCGTCCATGTCGAGACCGCCGCCGAGCACGCGGGCCCGGAAACGCCGTGCGGCGAACTGGACGAGGGAGAGGTTCATCTCGATCAGGGTGTTGCGCGTGTACTGGTACTCGCGCGTCCCCTCCTCCAGCGTGCGCAGTCTCGCGAAGAAGTGCCGCGACAGTTCACGGGCGTCGGACGGCGCCATTTCGCGTGCGTTCTCGACCTCGACGCGGTCCATGTCCGGCGTGGGCGCTCCCTCGATGCCCGGGGCACAGGCAGGAGCTTGTGCGTGTGTGGCACGAATGGGTCCTATGACGGTGGCCGAGTGCGACATGGTGGCCACTCCCTCCCGATTGGCTGACGGTTGCCCGGGACCGTTTGCCCCGGGTCATTGGTCCTACACACTTCGCACGGAACTTCTTCGATTTTCTTTGACGGAGCCCCCCGTCCCGGGGGCCGTACGCACCCGCGGCGGAGTCGTTGATCGAACGACCAGGCATACTCCGTGAGCGACGACGTTAGACGACGTTACAGGTGGCGAGCCGGGAGGCGGGCATGAGCGGAGCAGAGGACGAGTTTCAGCCAGGTGTGGTCGGGGACGGCCATCCGGCGGGCACCGGGTGGGTGGTGGCCGCCCGCGGGGAGCTGGACCAGGACACGCTGGCACCGCTTGAGGAGGCCCTCTCCACTGCCGCGGACCGGTACCCGCTGGTGGTGCTGGACGCCGCCGCCATCACCTTCGGGGACTCCTCCTTCCTGAACCTGCTCCTGCGGATGCACCACCTCACGACCCTGCGCATCGCCGCCCCCGGCGAGCAGCTGCGCCGGCTCTTCGCCGTGACCGGGGCCGATACGGTCCTGTCCGTACGCGCGAACGTGGAGGACGCCCTCGCGGCGTGAGCGCGCACGGCCGCCGGACCGCTACCGGGGTCCGGCGGCCGTGCGCGGGGTGGTCTGCTGGACGGCCCAGCCGTTGCCGTCGGGGTCCGAGAAGTAGACGAAGGAGCCCCAGGGCATGTCCTCGATCTCCGTCACCTCGATGCCACGGCCCTTGAGATCGGCGAAGGCCTCTTCGATGTCCGCGACCACGACCTGCATGTTGTCCAGCGAACCGGGGGTCATCCGGGTCAGGCCCTTGCCGATGGCGATCGAACAGGCCGAGCCGGGCGGGGTCAGCTGGACGAAGCGGATCTCCTCGCTGACCGTGATGTCGTGGTCGGCGTGGAAGCCGATGCGCTCGTAGAAGGCCTTGGCCCGGTCGATGTCCGTGACCGGTACGGCGACCAGTTCCAGCTTGATGTCCATCGGCTTCTCCTGACTCCCTGTCCCAGTGGATGCGGGGGACCGGCGCCGGCCGCCCCGTCGGCCATCATCCGCCGGAGACCGCCGCCGCGCCGTCCGGAACGTCCTGCTCCGCCGGCGTGTCCCCGTCCGGGCCGGCCCCCGCGAACTGGGTGCGGTACAGCTCCTCGTACCGTCCGCCCACGGCCAGCAGCTCGGCGTGGGTGCCGCGTTCCACGATCCGCCCGTCCTCCACCACCAGGATCAGGTCGGCCGCCTGCACCGTCGACAACCGGTGTGCGATCACCACGGCGGTCCGGCCCGACAGGGCCTCGGCCAGGGCCTCCTGGACGGCCGCCTCCGAGGTGGAGTCCAGGTGGGCGGTGGCCTCGTCCAGGATCACCACCCGCTGGCCGGCCAGCAGCAGCCGGGCGATCGTCAGCCGCTGGCGCTCCCCGCCGGAGAGCCGGTAGCCGCGCTCGCCGACGACCGTGTCCAGCCCGTCCGGGAGCGAGGCCACGAGCCCGTCGAGACGGGACCGGCGCAGGGCCTCCCAGATCTCCTCCTCACCCGCCTCCGGGCGGGCCAGCAGCAGGTTGGCCCGTACCGACTCGTGGAAGAGGTGCCCGTCCTGCGTGACCATGCCCAGCGTCTCGCGGATCGAGTCCGCGGTGAGGTCGCGTACGTCGATCCCGCCGAGGCGGACGGCTCCCGCGTCGGTGTCGTACAGCCGGGGCAGCAGCTGCGCGATGGTCGACTTGCCGGCGCCGGAGGAGCCGACCAGGGCGATCATCTGCCCGGGCTCGGCGCGGAAGGACACCTCGTGCAGCACCTCGGTGCCGCCCCGCGCGTCGAGGGTGGCCACCTCCTCCAGGGAGGCCAGGGACACCTTGTCGGGGGAGGGGTAGCCGAAGGAGACCTTGTCGAACTCGACCGCCACCGGCCCCTCGGGCACCCGGCGGGCGTCCGGCTTCTGGGAGATCAGCGGCTTCAGGTCCAGGATCTCGAAGACCCGCTCGAAGCTGACCATCGCACTCATCACCTCCACCCGCGCCCCGGCGAGCGCGGTCAAGGGTGCGTACAGCCGGGTCAGGAGCAGGGCGAGGGCGACGACCGAGCCCGCGTCCAGGGTGCCGGCGAGCGCGTAGTGCCCGCCGAGCCCGTACACGAGCGCCAGGGCCAGCGCGGAGACCAGCGTAAGGGCGGTGATGAAGGCCGACTGGGCCATCGCCGTCCGGATCCCGATGTCACGCACCCGGGCCGCACGCGCCGCGAACTCCGCCGACTCCTCGTCGGGGCGCCCGAACAGTTTGACGAGCGTGGCCCCGGGAGCGGAGAAGCGCTCGGTCATCTGCGTGCCCATCGAGGCGTTCAGCGCCGAAGCCTCCCGCTGCAAGGCGGCCATCCGCACCCCCATCCGGCGGGCGGGCAGCACGAACACCGGCAGGAGCACGAGGGCCAGCAGGGTGATCTGCCAGGAGATGCCCAGCATCACGGTCAGGGTCAGCAGCAGCGTCACGGTGTTGGACACCACCCCCGACAGGGTGTTGCTGAACGCCCGCTGCGCGCCGATCACATCGTTGTTGAGCCGGCTGACGAGCGCCCCGGTGCGGGTCCGGGTGAAGAACGCCACCGGCATCCGCTGCACGTGGTCGAAGACCGCCGTCCGCAGATCCAGGATCAGCCCCTCGCCGAGGGTGGACGAGAGCCGGCGCAGGACCAGCCCCAGCCCCGCCTCCGCGACCGCGATCAGCGCGATCAGCAGGGCGAGGCGGGTGACCGTACCGCCTTCGCGGCCCTCGACGATCGCCGTGACCACGCGGCTCGCGAGCACCGGGGTGGCCACCGCGAGCAGCGCGGTCACCACGCTGAGCAGCAGGAAGAAGGTCAGCCCGCGCCGGTGCGGGCGGGCGAAGGCGGCGATCCGGCGCAGGCCGGCCCGCGAGAGCGGCCGCCGGTCCTGCTGGGCGTTGATCGCGCTGTGGAGCGAGGTCCAGGCGGTGACTTCCATATCCATGAGCCGAACGGTAGGACCTCAACCAAACTTGAGGTCAAGGTGCGGGGGGCTCTGGGGCGTACGGAAACCGGTTCGACCTCGTACGTGACCTCAGTCGAGGCAGAAGATGTTCTCCTCGGGATCGGTCATCACGATGATCCCTTCGTTGACCTCGTCGGACTCCAGGCGGTACAGGCGCTTCGCGCCCAGCTCCTCGAGCCTGGCGGCCTCCGCCTCCAGCACGGCCATCCGTTCGTCCCCCTTCAGGCCCGGCGCCGAACGCACGTCCAGGTGCAGGCGGTTCTTCGCCTCCGTCCTGGCCTCCGGGACCCTCTGGAAGTAGAGCCGCGGCCCCTTGCCGTCCGGATCCGAGATGGCCGCCCAGTCGGCGGCGCCCTCCTGCGGCAGCTGCAGGCGGTAGCCCAGCGCCTGCGCCCAGAACGCGGCCTGCGCCCCCGGATCGGCGCAGTCGTACGCCACCTGGATCTCCTTGGCCATGAACCCTCCCACGTGCGAAACCTGTCCACCGGTGCCGGCCGGCACCAGCGCAGGACGATAGTGGATCATCCCTCGCTCGTACGAGGGATTTTCGCGGCCCTCGTCCCCGTCCGTGCCCGGTGCCAGAATCGGCCCATGACGCAGGGATCAGAGCCCTTCACGCACTCCGGCCGGCGCCCCGACGACACCGTGCTCTCCCGCTTCGAACGCTGGGCCCGCGACACCCCGGGAGCCCAGGCCGTGGCCGCGGGCACCGAAAGCCTCACCTACGGACAACTCGACGCCCGCGCCAACCAGTCCGCCCGTCACCTGCTCGGCTGCGGACTGCCCGAGCGGGCCGTCGTCGCCGTGTGCTCCGCCCCGCGGGCCGAGCTCCTCGTCCTCCTCCTCGGCATCCTCAAGGCCGGCGCCGCCTACACCGTCATCGACGTCGATGCCCCGCGCACCGGACAGCGCCAGCTCGCCGCCGCCCGCCCCTTCGCCCTGCTCGCCGACGCGGCGGACCAGGCCCGCCTCGACGACGGCGGCGACCTGCGGGTGATCCGGATCGGCGCGCAGTACCCGGCCGCCACGGCCGGGCTGCCCACCGACCCGCCCGACCGGGTGCCGCGAGGGGACGCGGCCGCCGTGCTGTTCAGCAGCGGTGCGGTGCGGCGGGCCGTCCCGCTCTCCCACGCACGCCTCCTCGCGGCCCACGACGGGTGGGCCCGGGTCGTCGGTCCGGTACCCGAGGACCGGCACCTGATCACCGCCGCCCCGGACCTCACCGGCTTCGCCGCCGGCTGGACCCGGGCCCTGTGCGAAGGCGGCGCCCTCGTCCTGCCCGAAGGCCCGCGCTGGACACCGGAGTCACTGCGCCGAGCCGTCGACGCCGAGCGGGTCACCGTCCTGCACGCCGACCCCGGCACCGCCACCCAGCTCCTCGTGCGCGACCGCGAGGCAACCCTGGCACGGACCCTGCACCGCCCCGACGAGGGACTGCGGTCGCTGCGCATGGTCGCGGTCACCGGCGACCGCCTCCACCTCGACGAACAGGCCGCCCTGCTCGCCCGGCTGCGCCCCGGCGCCCGGCTGCTCAACGTCTACGGACCCACCGAAGCGGCGGGCACCGGCGCCCGGTTCGAACTCCCGCAGCTCGCAGCCCCCTTGGACGGGGCCGAGGAACTCTCGCTGATCGGAACCGCCTTCCCCGGCTGCCGACTGGACGTGCGCGACGGGGAGATCCACCTCGCCGTGCCCGGAGGCGGCGAACCCGTCCCGACGGGGGACCTCGGAGTGCTGCGCCCCGACGGGCTGTTGGAGTTCCGCGGCCGGATCCGCGACCGGATCACCGTGGACGGCAGGACCCTCGACCCGCATCCCGTGGAGTCCGCGATCCGCAGCCACGAGGCGGTCGGCGCAGCGCTGCTCGCCGAAGTCGAGGGCGCGGGCAAGGGGGTGAACGCACGGCCGCTGCTCGTCGCCTTCCTCGCCCCGCCCGCGGAGGACGACACCTGGCCCCCGGGCTCCGACCTCCCCGACGGCGCGGAGGTCCGGCGCCACCTGGCGGGCCGGCTCCCCGGGGCGATGATGCCGAGCGCCGTCCACCGGCTGCCCCGCATCCCCCGGGACCGGGCCGGCCGCGAGCAGCGGGCCGCGCTCCCGATGCCGCCGGGACGGGCCGGGGCCGAGCGTAGCGGTGGCGGCGGCGTCGGCGGCGGCAAGTACGGCGGCAGGTACACGGGCAGGGACTCCGGTCCCAACGTCGCCGGATGGGCCGGCGTCGGCTTCTTCGTCCTGGTCGGGCTGACCATGGTGGCGGCCTTCGTCATGATCCTGACCTTGATCCTCTGGCCCGGTTCCACCGATCTCACCGGGGTCCCGAACCCGTACGCGACGATGTTCTTCCTGCTCTACATGTGCGAGTGCTGGGCGTTCGCGGCCGGTGTCTGGTTCCTGTTCGCGGGCCGCTCCCGGATGCGCCGCCACGGGCGCCGCGGCCCCCGCATCACCGCCGCCGCCCATCTGGCGATCGTCTACCTGCTGGCCGCGTGGTGGCCCCAGGACAACTTCTACCGGCTCGCGGCCAAGCGGGACTGGCCCCAACAGGCCGCACTGGTCTACGCCTTCAACATTCCGCTGATGATCTGCGCCGGGATCGTGGCGGTCTACGCCTCCCGCCCGCCGCTCGGCGAGTTCGACGTTGAGCCGGACACGGAAGAACCGGTGGCGGCCGTGCCGGAGGCGGGGGCGGCGTCGACGTCTCCGGGGTCGGCATCGGCAGTGGTTCCGGCGCAGGGACCGGGACGGGACGGGGCCGAGGCCGCCGATCCGGTGGGCTGAGCCCGGGCCGGCCGGGCCGTGGCTGCCCCGGCCGCGGCTGCTCCGGCCGTGGCCGCCGGGGATCAGGCCGGGCGATCCACGGCCGCCCGGCCGAACATCGCCCCGACGGACAGCGCCTCCGCCCGCACCAGCCGCTCGGCCGCGTCCAGCAGCTCCCTGCCGGTCGCGGCCACCAGGGCGCCCATCCAGGGCGCCGGTTCGAACGCTCCGGTGGGGATGGCGGGCAGGAACACCGCGCCCATCGCCGCACAGCGCCGGGACAGTCGCTCGCACAGCTCGTCGAAGGCCGCCTCCGGCAGCCGGGCCCCCAGCTCCACCCGGTCGGCGATCCGTACGAAGTGCCCCGCGCCCCGCAGTTCGTCGAGCCGGGCCGCCACGACGAAGGCGACGGAGGGCCCGGTCAGGCGCAGGTTCGTCTCCGTCGGGGCGAGCCGGCCCGCGCCGTCGGCCACGAAGTCCACGTCGAACCAGCCCCGGTAGCCCGCCGCCGACAGCTCCCGGCCCACCGCCCGGCCGAAGGCCAGCAGCGGTTCCACCGCCCACCCCGGGACCACGCCCGGCCCCACCGTCGCACCGCGGTACCCGCCGTCCGCCACGTCCATCACCGCCCCGCCGACCTCGTGGACCCCGCCGCCCGGGTCCACGAACCCGTCGTACGTGAGGTCGCGCGGCGCGGCCGGATCCGCCGAACCGCGTACGTACTCCTCCACCAGCAGCGGCCCGCGCGGCAGCGCCCGGACCACCGCCCGGGCCCCGCCCGCCGCGCGGACCCTCTCGGGGGTCAGCACCGTGGTGCCCGAGCCGCCGACGCCGTGCTCCGATTTGAGAACGGTGCTCTTCCCCGCCCTGGTCCGGGACGCCAGCAGCCGGACCGCCGCCCACCGGGTGTCCGCCCGCCACTGCCCGGGCAGCGTGATCGCGGGGTGCCCGCCCGCCGCGAGGATCCGGCCGAACAGCCCGTGCGCCGCCGACTTCGACTCGTACCGCAGCTCGTCCCGCCGCCACGGGCGCCCCGCCAGCCGCGCGAAGGGAGCCGTCGGGCCCCACGGCACGAGGGGCGGCGCCCCGGGCCCGGCCATCCTCCCGCGCCCGGCTCCCTTCCCGGCCCCCGTCAGCCGTGCGGCCAGCGCCGGCCGGGCCCGTACGGCCTCCGAGAGGCCCGGATCGTCCGGCTCCGCGAGCCCGTCGTACACCTCCACCCCGGCGGGCCAGTCGAGTTGGCGCCCCAGCAGGGAGATCCAGCCCGGCGGCACCGGGCACGGCAGCACCAGGGCGGCCGGCCGCGGACTGTAGAAGGCGGCCAGACAGGCGTAGTGGCGGGCGGCCCGCTGCTCCCGGTCCAGGGAGGCGTCCGCGAACTGCGCGTTGTACTCGGCGACGTTGCCCACGTGCACGGCGGGCCGGCCGCCCGTCCAGGCCCGCGCCCAGCCGGCCAGGGGCACGGGCGCCACCTCGAAGCGCACCAGCCGGCCCACGGCGTCCGGACGGGGAGCCGCTGCCACTGCCACCGCGCCCATGGCCCGGTAGAAGCCGGCGGCGTGCGGATCGGCGTCGATCAGCAGCCGGCGGAAGCCGAGTCCGGCGGCGCGCCGCAGCAGGTCCCGGTACAGCAGGCGCCCCACGCCCCCGCCGATGGCGGCCGGTTCGACGAAGAGCAGCCCCAGCCGCCCGAACGGCGGCTCGCCGTCCAGGGAGGCGAGCCCGAGCACGACGGCCGGGCCGTCGCCGGACCGGGCGCCGGCGGCCACGGCCGCGCCCTCGGCGACCACGATCCGCCGCCGCACCTCGTCCCCGGCCCCGATCCGCAACTCCGGCGCGCACGCGGCAAGGAACCCGGCCCCGTACCCCCAGTGGGCCTTGGACCGCATGACCAGCTCCGTCAGCTCCGCGGCCTCCCCGGCCCGCGCGGCCCTGAGCTTTGCCATTTCCTGACCTCCCCATGGTCGGGTGCCATGCGGTGCGATAGATTCGGCCACCGCGCCGACAGGCACGCGACGTACTTCCTACCCCACCCCGGAGACGGCTTCCCAATGAGCGACATCATCAACGGACTTGGCCGCACCACCGCATTCGGCGGCGTCGGTCTGGTGCTGCTCATCCTCGGCATCGTCCTGGTGGACGTGCTGACCCCCGGCAAGCTGCCGAAGCAGATCTGGGAAGAGCGCAACCGCAACGCCTCCGTGCTGCTGTCCTCGGCGCTGCTCGGCATCGGCGGCATCGTGTTCACCTCGATCTGGACCACGTACGACAGCTTCGGCAAGGGCCTGCTGTCCACGGCGGCGTTCGGCATCCTCGGCCTGGTCCTGATGGCCGTGGCCTTCCTGGTGCTGGACCTGGTGACCCCGGGCAAGCTCGGCGCCATCGTGGTAGACCCCGAGCCGCACCCCGCGGTGTGGGTGACGGCCTCCTGCAACCTCGCGGTCGCCGCGATCGTCGCCGCCTCCATCGCCTAGCCTTCGGCCCCGCCGAGACCGCACGAGAGCGCCGCTCCCCGAGGGGAGCGGCGCTCTCGTTTCGTACGGGTGCTCCGGCAGCCGCCGCTTTACTACGCCAGCCCCAGGGCGAACACCGCGAACCCGGCCGCCAGCAGGCCCGCCACGGTGGTCCGGCGCACCGTCGTGGCCCGCGTCAGGCCCGTCGCAGGCCGCTCGAACCGCCGCGCGTACCGGGCGATGCCCACCAGCAGCACAGCGAACACCGGCATCCACGCCAGCCGTGCCACGATCCACCCGACGCTGTCCGGCGCCGTCGTCAGCCCGGCCAGCCCGCCCGCGAACGACCCCGGTACCGCGGCCGCCAGCATCGCCGTCTGGTGCCAGCACAGGATCGTCATCGCGCACAGGTTGATCACGACCACCGGCGCCCACAGCAGCGGCCGGGACAGCAGCCGCGCCAGCCGGTCCCGCATCAGGATCGCCGCACCCGACTGGGCCGCGGCCAGGGCCAGGACCAGCAGCGACGGCGGATGCGAGTTGGTCCGGGCCTCGCCCGGCACGCCGACCATCGACGCCGGGTAATGGAAGACCATCAGCAGGGCCGCGAACAGCGCGCTCCCGCCCGCGAGCAGCAGCCAGGCCCCGCGCCGCCCGATCCGGCCCTCGCCCCAGTCCACCCCGAGCTGGTACGCGAACAGCCAGCCCGGCAGGATGTTCACCAGCGCCACCCACCCGGGCACCGAGTCAGCGAACGGCCCGTAGCGCAGGAAGTCCACCGCGACGACCGAGGCGAGCAGCGGGGCCGCGGCCCACCCGCCGAACCGGTGCGCGGCGCGCACGCAGTACGGGGTCAGCGCGGTGACCACCACGTACACCCCGACGAACCACAGCGGCTGGATCACCAGCTTCGCCCCGGTCCGCAAGGTGGCCTCGGGCACCCCGGCCGCGTACAGCACGGGCGCGGCCAGCGCCCACACCGCCGTGACCCCGAGCACCGGCCGCCCCAGCCGGGCGATCCTGCCCTTCAGCCAGGCCCCGGCCGATCCGGTGTGCCGCCGGAAGGAGAGCGCGGAGGCGTAGCCGCCGACCAGGAAGAACACGCCGAGCATCTGGAGCACCCAACTGGCTGGGGCCAGGCCGCCGAAGGCGGAGAGGGGGCTCGCGTTGTGCAGGGCCCCGTCGGAGTCGAGGGTGAAGCCGCCGAGCAGCCAGTGCCCGGTCGGAACGGCCAGCAGGGCCAGCGCCCGCAGCCCGTCGACGGCCCGGTCCCGGTGGGCGGGGGTCTTCGAGTCGATCCGGCCGGCGGCCGCGCGTGCCGTGGTGAGGAGGCTCGCCGTACTCATCGGGCCGCTCCCGTCGCGATCGCGGCGAAGGCCCTCAGGGACCGGGTGCCGGGGGTGAAGTAGCCGGTGTGGCCCGCCACGTCGGCGGCGTCGATCCGGCGGGCGCCGAAGGCCGCCGAGGTGGGATCGGCTCCGTGGCCGAGCCCCGCGAACTCCACGTTGGGCACGTCGGAGATCCAGTCGGAGGGTCCGCGGGCCGCCCACACCCGGGCCCCGGTCCCCAGGTCCGCGACGCTGCCGGCGCGCATTCCGGGGGAGCCGAAGGCGACGATGTCGCTGGCGTCCGTGTGCCGGGCCGCCAGCCCGCAGACCACCGAGCCGTAGCTGTGGCAGAACAGCACCGGGTCGGGTGCGCCGACCGCGTCGAGTCCCTCGGTGAACCGGGCGAGGCGGACCGCGCCCGCCTGCGCCAGCCGCCCCCGGGCGGTGTCCAGCCCCACCCCGACGGGGGTGGTGTAACCGGTCCACGCGATGACGGCGGCCTTCTCCCCGGTCGCGGACCGCAGGGAACGGGCCATGCCCGCCGGGCCGGTGTGGGCGGCCCGCGCCCGGTCGTAGGTGGTGGCGTCGTTGTCGGAGCCCGGCACGATCACCGCCACATGCGCGGACCGCTCCAGGTCCCCGAACACCTCGGCGACCGTGCCCCGGCCGCGCGGGTCGAAGGCCAGGATCCGGCGGCCGGGTGCGGCCAGGGAGGCGAAGCGGGCCTCGCCGCCCGCCAGTACGGCCAGCCGGTTGGCCTCGTACCGGAGCGGGAGCGGAGCCCCGTCCAGATTGCCCACCACCAGCGGGTGGGCCCGTACGAGGTCCCGTACCCGTTGCCCGTCCAGCCCGGCGAAGAACCGCGCGACCTCGGACGGCTCCGCCCGCGCCGGATCCGGCAGCGGCCGCCCGGACACCGTGTCGGCCCGCCAGGCGGCGGTGCCCGGCGGCGGGCCGGTGACCGCCGTCTGGGCGTCCGCGGAGGCCCATCCCGCCGTGCCGGCGACGACGGTCGCCGCCAGTGCGGCCGTGACCAGTGTCCTTGCGAAGCGGCGCATGCCCCTTCTCCTCTCCTCGTGACGAGGAGGAAGGTAAGAAGGAGGTGCCGAAGCGGGCGTCGCACCGTGGAGCCAAGTCGGGTGTCATACCCCGGTAGGGGGTGGAGGAGACGCGGCGGGACGCGGCGCCTTGGACGAGCCGCCGCGGATCGGCTGTTGTCGATCGGCCGCCGCGGATCGGCCGGCGTCGGTCAGCCGCCGTCGCCCGGCCGCACCAGCCCCGCCTCGTAGGCGAAGATCACGGCCTGGGCCCGGTCCCGCAGGTCCAGCTTGCCCAGCACCCGCCCGATGTGCGTCTTGACCGTCTGCTCGGCGAGCACCAGGTGACCGGCGATCTCCTGGTTCGACAGCCCGCGCGCGATCAGCTCCAGCACCTCGGTCTCCCGCGGGGTCAGCCCGTTGAGCCGCAGCGCGGGATCGCGGCGGGGCGCGGGCCGCCGCTCGACGAAGTCCGCGATCAGCCGCCGGGTCACCGACGGAGCCAGCAGCGCCTCGCCCGAGGCGACCACCCGGACCGCCGCGATCAGGTCCGCCGGCGGGGCGTCCTTCAGCAGGAACCCGGAAGCCCCCGCGCGCAGGGCCTCGTACACGTAGTCGTCGATGTCGAAGGTGGTCAGCATCAGCACCTTCGGCCGGTGCACCACCCCCGGCGGGGGGTCGAGGAGCTCGCGGGCGGCGCTCAGCCCGTCCATCTCCGGCATCCGGACGTCCATCAGCACCACGTCGGGGTGGACGGTGCGGGAGACCTGGATCCCCTGGCGTCCGTCGGGCGCCTCGCCCACCACGTCGATGTCGGCCTGCGCCGACAACAGCGCGGCGAAACCCGCCCGCACCATGGCCTGGTCGTCGACGATGATCACGCGGATGGTCAACTTGGTTCCTCGGGAGCGGTGTTGATGGGCATGCGGGCGGCGACCCGGAAGCCGCCGTCGGGCAGCGGACCGGTGTCCAGCGTCCCGCCCGTCAACCGTACGCGCTCCCGCATCCCCACCAGTCCGTGCCCGGTGCCCGAGGTCTCCACCGCCACCACCGCGTCCCGCGCCGGGCCGTTGACCACGAGCACGAGGAGCTCCTCCTCGTCGAAGGTCACCGAGACCCGCGTCGGTGCACCCGGAGCGTGCCGCACCACATTGGCCAGCGCCTCCTGGACGATCCGGTACGCCGACAGGTCCACGGCCGGCGGCGCCGCCCCGGCCGCACCCGCGGCCAGCGCCAACTCCACCGGCTGCCCGGCCCGTACGGTCGCCTCCACCAGCTGCTGCAACCGGCCGAGCCCCGGCTGCGGGGTCCGGACGGCGCCGTTCGCCTCGTCGCCGCGCAGCACCGTCAGCAGCCGCCGCATCTCGCCCAGCGATTCGCGCGCGCTCGACGCGATGGCGGCGAACTCCTCGCGCACCGGCTCCGCCATGCCGGGCAGCCGGTACGGCGCCGAATCCGCCTGCACCGTGATGACCGACATGTGGTGGGCCACCACATCGTGCAACTCCCTTGCGATCCGGGCCCGTTCCTCCAGCAGGGTGCGCCGGGACCGCTCGGCCTCGCTGATGCTCTCCTGCTCGGCGATCTCCTGGCGGGCGTCACCGAGCCCGCGCAGGGCTCCCGTCAGCGCGAGCACCACCCCGGCCAGGACGAACAGCAGGGCGACCGTGTTCGTCGCCCCGTCCGGCTGGAAGGCGCTCAGCAGCGCCCCGGCCACCCCGGTCGCCAGCCACACCCCGACCAGGGTCCGGATCGACTCGCGCAGCCCCAGGCAGGCCATCAGCACCAGGTAGCCGATGATCACCATCGGGGTCCAGGGCCAGGCGTGCCCGGCCACCCGGTCGGCCTGGGTCAGGACGGCCGCCCCCACGACGTCGGCGACCAGCACCATGCCCCAGGCGGGCACCGGCCGGGTCACGGCGAGCAGCAGCGGCAGCGTCTGGGCCACGCCCAGCGCCCCGGCCCAGCCGCCGCCCGCCTTGTAGTCGTTGGTCAGCACCGCGATCGTCACCGGCATCAGCGTCAGCACGCACATCGCGGTCACGGCGTACGGCAGCATCCGCTGCCAGGCCTCGGGCGCCTGCGCCAACAACGGCTCGGCAGCCCGAGCGGGCGTCCGCAACGCCACGGCCAACCGCCCGGCCCCCCGGGCCCCCCGGGATCCGGCACGGCCGTCTGTGCCGCCGGCTGCGCGACCCGGGCGGCCGCCCGGGCGACGAGGGCGGTCGTCCCCGCCCCCCGGTCGCTCGGCCGCGCCCCGGGACGGCGCTTTGGGCCGGGCCCCGGGCGGAGACCCGGACTCGGTCAGGTCCCCGGGCACATCGCCGGGCAGGGACCCGGATTCGGGCAGGTCGCCGGGCGGAGACCCGGGCGGAGAAGCGGGCCGGGACTCGGGCGGGGCCCCTTCGGACTCGGACTCGGACTCGGAGCCGGAGGCAGATTCAGGGAGGGCCCCATGCGGAGATCCGTGCCGGGCCTCGGCCCCGGATCCGGGCCTGGCTCGGAAGAGGGATCGGAATCGGGATCGGGCGCGCTCGCTCATGATCGGTCCAGCGTATGCGTCCGCGCCCCGCCCGCGCCGCGGACGGCGCCCACCGACGACCGCCCGGCCTTCGCCGCCCTGTCCGGCTCCGGCTCGGCCTGCGGGTCCGGGCCCGGCTCCGGTTTGGCCTCGGCCGCCTCCTCGGCCGCCTGGGCGGCGGCCGGGGTGGTGATGCCCGTGCGGTGGGCCAGGGCTTGGCGCAGGTGGGTGAGGCGGGCTATTTCCGAGTCCAGGGCGGAGAGGCGGTGTGCGACCACGCCGCCGCCGGAGCCGCAGGTCGGTGGTGGGGTCGCCGCCAGGAGGTGGAGGCGGTCGGCCACGCCGCGGAGGTCCTCGACGGTGAAGCCGTGGGCCAGCAGGTCACGGATGATCCGGATCCGGGTCACGTCCGCAGGGCCGTACTCGCGCTGGCCGGAGGGGCTGCGGCCCTGGGGGGTGAGCAGTCCGCGCTGTTCGTAGAACCGCAGCGCCCTTGGTGTGGTTCCCGCTGCCGCCGCCGCGTCACCGATCCGCATCCCGTGCGGCCCCCCTCGTCTCCCCGCGCCGCAGGCTAGGGGGTGTCCGCAAAGTGGCGCCGGGCGCCCGGAGGGCGCCCTCGCGGCGTTCGGTGCGTGCTCTCGGTGTGCCGGGCGGAAGCCCGTGTAC